>CAVAPG010000059.1:7942-10471 GCA_963590435.1 bacterium | reverse complement strand
CCCCTCAAAGGCTTCGTCAGCAAAAGCGTCTGCTACATAGTATTTCAGCATAGTCGTATCCTCCTGTTATTTTGTATTCTTCATTTATTTTCCGGCAATAATGTCGATCTCTACCAAGGCTCCGGCAGGGAGCTTCGCGGCCTGAATGCACGTTCTGGCCGGGTAGGATGCGCTGAAGCAAGACCGGTATGCCTGATTGAC
The DNA here is from genome assembly GCA_963590435.1 of bacterium. GTDB lineage: Bacteria > Bacillota > Clostridia > Oscillospirales > Oscillospiraceae > F23-B02. The sequence continues at coordinate 10,270 of CAVAPG010000059.1, read as the reverse complement.
AGCGGGGAAAGCCGCCATATCCGTCAGATAGATCGTCGCCTTCAGGACATCGGCCTCTGACATTCCGTAATCATCAAGAATGTCACAGATGATGCCAAGTGCTTTGGCTGCCTGCTCTGCGGCACCGCCGTGAAGTTCTCCGGTTTTGGGATCAATAGCGGTCACCCCGGACAGATAGACTGTGCCGTTATGTTGAAGATTGTATAGGCAAAGGAGTAAAACAGATTATAGCTGACCATGACCCAAACGGCCTGAACGGTCTGCGATCCGTTTGGCACGGTGAAAAGCAGGATACCGGTGACAGCCAGCAGAGGCGCCGAAAGCAGAAGCCACGGGCGTGCCTTTCCTTCGCTTGTGCGGGTACGGTCGATGATATAACCCATAATCACATTTGTGATAGCGTCTATGATTTTCGAGATAATGGGGAATACCACCAGAAATGCGCCACCCCAGAGTGTGGTGAGCTTCAGTACATCCGTGTAGTAGACATTCAGATAGGTCGCAAGCACCGCGTTGAGGAGCAGTGCCCCCGCCGGACCGAGAAGATAGCCCAGCCACTTTTCGGCGGGTTTTACATCCTCCGCTTGAATCCTGCTGTGAAATATTTTCCGTTCAATGAGCTTTTGCCTTGCCATTGCCGTTTCCTCCTGCGATTCGTCTTTCGCAAAATTGCCGAAATTTTTATGCCATCCGGCAGTTTGTTTTATTAATTATATCACAGATGGCATTTCAAAACTTGCTCATTTGTAATCAAAATAGTATAATTGTATTAGAAATGGAGTGGTGCAAATGACGAATACTGACTTGCGCTATTTATGCACAACAATCGGAAACCTGGCGGGAATCCCGATTCGCATTTTTGAGGACAGCACAAAGATATTTTACTATTCTGTCGTGTATCTGCCGAAGGACCCTATGGTGCTCTGCCGTGATGATGTTTTCGCCATCACAGACCATGTGGGCTACTGCGTCACACCGCAGTTTCACTACTACGGGGTCATCAACAGCGGTAGCATAAAAATTGTCGTGGGGCCCACGCGTCAGATTACGGAAACGGAGCAGGAGCTTCGTGAGCTTGCCTTTCGTCTGGATCTATCGGGAGATGAGGCAGACGCCATGATATCCGGCGTGAGGAGCATTGTCCGTATGCCGATGGAAAGTGTCCTACAGATGCTGTGCACAATGAATTATGTGCTCAACGGCGAGAAGTTGGAGCTTAGAGATATCAGCATTCATGAGCGTGAGCAAGCAGAGATTGTGATGCGGCAGGAGCGTTGGCATGCCGAAACCAGGCTTTCGCAAGATTTGCTTCAGCCGCCGACGGAGCACAACACCTACGATATTGAACAGCTTCTCCTGCGTATGGTGCGCAAGGGGGATACCGCGGCGCTGCGGGAGTGGCTTGCGGCGGCTCCCGCCATTCGCGGAGGTGTTGTGGCAAGCGAGCCTCTGCGCCAGAGAAAAAATCTTTTTATCGTCACGGCAACGCTCGCATCGCGTGCGGCGATTCAGGGCGGCATGCAGGTAGACGATGCCTTCACTCTCAGCGATTCATACATTCAGCAATGCGAACTGCTGACCACGCCCGAGCGAATCGCCAACCTGCAATATCGTATGCTTCTGGATTATTCAGAGCGCGTAGAGCGGCTTCGCCGCGGAAAAACGCCCTCCAAGCTGGCTGTGGACGTGGCCAATTACATTCAACATCATCTTTCCGACGCCATCAAAACAGAGGATATAGCCAAGGCACTGTATATGAGCCGCCCGTATCTGTCCAAGAAATTCAAGGAGGACACCGGAGAGAGTATCGCAGACTTTATTTCAAAAGAAAAAACGGAGGAGGCAAAGCGCCTTCTCCGCTATTCGGATAAATCTCTGACCGCAATCGCATCTTATCTCGGCTTTTCCTCCGCCGGTCACTTCTCCCGTGTTTTCAAAGCATATGTCGGCACCACGCCGAGTGAGTATCGAGAAAAGCATCAGTAAAATAATCAGGGAAGTCACCGGAGATGATTCCTTCAAGAATGCATCGCTTGCCAAAATATAACCGGCATATCCAAACTATGCAAACCTCTTCCTTTGTTTCATTGGATAACATAGAACTGAAATGTTTTTTGTTTTTCTGCAGGGAACTCTTGACAACTATTCCCTGCGTGATATTCTTTACACATAGTAAGGAATACAAGGAGGTCTGAGATGACAAAGTACAACAAGATTACGCCTGAAATTGCGGAAAAGCTTCAGGCCATAGTCGGTGCGAAGCGATTTTTCGCCGGAGATGCGGTGAAGGACGATTTCAGCCACGATGAAATGCCGATCTACGGCAAA
>CAVAPG010000059.1:0-7932 GCA_963590435.1 bacterium | reverse complement strand
ATACTACCCCGAGGTGGTCTGCGAAGTTGAGAGCACCGAGGAAGTCTCGCAGATAATGCATCTGTGCTACGAAAACAGCATTCCGGTAACCCCGCGCGGCGCGGGCACGGGTCTTGTCGGCGGATGCGTGCCGCTGTGCGGCGGAGTTGTATTATGTACAACGCGCATGAACAAAATTCTTTCATATGATATGAAAAACCTCGTTGTGCATATCCAGCCCGGTGTCCTGCTTTGTGATTTGGCGGCCGATGCGCTGACGCACGGACTCATGTACCCTCCCGATCCCGGTGAAAAAACCGCGACTGTCGGCGGCAATGTTTCAACAAACGCAGGAGGCATGCGTGCCGTAAAATACGGCGTCACTCGCGACTATGTCCTCGCCATGACCGTTGTCCTTCCCGACGGCAGAGTTATGGATCTGGGCAAAACCGTCTGCAAGACGAGCTCCGGCTACAGTCTTCTGCATCTTATGATCGGCTCTGAGGGCACTCTCGGCATAATTACCGAACTTACGCTCAAACTGATTCCGAAGCCGACCATGGATGTGAGCCTGATTCTCCCGTTTGCCGATGTTGAAACGGCTATAGCTTCCGTTCCGCAGATAAAGCTCGCAAACCTTGACCCCCAGTCAATAGAATTCATGGAGCGCGATATTGTCGACTCGTCCGCTGCATTCACGGGAAATTCCGTGTTCCCCACCATTGTCAACGGCAAGGAAGCCGGCGCGTATATTCTTGTCACGCTCGTCGGTGACAGCGAGGCCGAGCTGACTGCAAAGATGGATTGTCTCGGAGAGCTTGCCGAAAAGTGCGGCGCATACGACACGCTCGTAGTCTGGACCGACGGATTGAAAAAGGATGTCTGGGCGGCGCGCAGCGCATTTCTTACCGTCATTGAAGCTGACACGAAGCTCCTTGACGAGCTGGATGTTGTTGTCCCCGTAGACCGCATTGCGGAATTTCTCGTATACACGCGCGCGGCCGGCAAGGCAGAGGGAATAGCCATCCGCAACTTCGGTCATGCCGGCGACGGCAACCTTCACATCTACTGCTGTGCAAATGACATGGAGCTTGATGAATTCAAGCGCCGTTCAAAAGCCGTTATGGACAAGTGCTACGCAAAGTGCACCGAGTTCGGCGGGCAGGTCTCCGGCGAGCACGCCATCGGCCATGCAAAAAAGCAGTATCTCCGCGAATCTGTCGGTGATACGGCGTTCGGTCTCATGCAGGCAATAAAGCAGGTGTTTGACCCCAAGGGCATTCTCAATCCGGGCAAGGTCTGCACGAATGTCGAGGAGGAGGTCTGAAGATGCTGAATATACTTGTATGCGTAAAGCAGGTTCCCGATATAAATCTCGTTAAGATGGACCCTGTGACCGGCAGCCTTATCCGCGCCGGTGTTCCCGCAATACTCAATCCGCTGGATGCCAATGCTCTCGAGGCCGCAGTCAGAGTGAAGGAAGCTCACGGCGGCGCGATAACCGTTATCACCATGGGTCCCGACATGGCAAAGGAAGCCCTGCGCGAGTGCCTCGCGGCCGGAGCGGACAGAGCTGTGCTTCTGTCCGACCGCGCGTTTGCAAATGCCGATACTCTGGCAACGAGCTATGTAATAGTCTCCGCAGCAAAAATGCTCGGTGAATTTGATCTGATATTCTGCGGCAAGGAATCTCTTGACGGTGCGACCGGTCAGATGGGCTCACAGCTTGCAGAGCGCTTCGGAGCAAGCCAGATTTCCTCCACATCAAAAATCGTCGAGGTTGACACCGAAAACCACAGCATAACCGCTGAGCGTGACCTTGAACGCGGCGTTGAGGTTCTGAAGGCTCAATATCCCTGCCTGCTGACTGTCGAAAAGGCGAATTTCCGTGCGCGTATACCAAACCTCAAAAGCTGGAAGGCATCGCGAACAGCCGAGATAGAGGTTTATAATTCCTCAACCATTCCCGGTCTTGACTTCGCTCAGATTGGCGATCCCGGTTCTCCGACAAAGGTGCCTCGCACATATCCTCCGGTCACCGGCAGCAAGGGCAGCATTATCGACGAGGGCAGCACAGAAAAGAATGTAGATAAGCTCATTGAGCTTATTTCCGATGTGCTTTAAGGGAGGTAACAGGCATGAATAAAACCGATTTTAAGGACATGTGGGTCTTTATTGAGCTTGACGGCGACGCGGTTCTGCCGGTTTCCCTTGAGCTGTGCTCGGAAACACGCAAGCTGTGCGATGCAAGCGGCGAGAAACTCGTTGCCGTTATCGTCGGCAGCATCAGCGACGGAGAGCTCCGAAAGGTGCTTGACTGCGGCGTGGACAGGCTAATCCGTGTATCCGGAACAGGCTATGAATATTTCAACAACGATGCGTATACAAATCTGTTTACCGTTCTTTGCGAAAAATATCATCCGACTGCCGTCATGGTCGGTGGAACGATAAACGGCCGTGACTTTGCTCCGCGCTTCGCAGCACGCCTCGGCACAGGCTGCACATCGGATGCAACCGAGCTTGTCTGGGATCCGAAAACAACGGACATCGAGTTCATAGAGCCTGCCGTCGGCGGCAAGATGATGGCAGTTATCACCGTTCCGAAAGCTCGTCCCCAGGTAGGAACAATCCGCCCCGGCACATTCAAGTGCACACCGTGCGGCGCACATGACTGCGAGGTAATTGAGGAGCATATAGACTTCCCCGTCGAAAACATCCGCACAAAAATTCTTGATTTCCGCCCCGATGATGCAGACGAAAGTCTGAACATTGCCGACGCTGAAGTCATCGTCTGTGTAGGCAACGCGATTAAGGGGGCTGATGCACTGCCACGCTACCGCCGTCTCGCCGAGCGCCTCGGAGGAAAGCTCGCCTGCACAAGACCTGTGTTTGACCGCGGCGTTCTTCCGTTTAAGCTTGTTATCGGTCAGTCGGGTGTGGTTGTAAAACCGAAGCTGTATATCTCATTCGGAGTCTCCGGTGCCGTGAACCATGTCACGGGCTTTTCCGATGCCGACACAGTCGTTGCCGTAAACACCGATCCGGATGCCGCAATATTCAACTACTGCACCTATGGCATAGTCGGTGACATGGACGAGGTCTGCGATGCAATGCTCGCCCGCCTGGGTGACTGATCTGCGTGAGCATTAACCGAGCACAGAACGCAAAGCTCATGCAAATAATACTATGATAAAATGAATTTTTGGGGCAGCCTGTCCGAAACGGATAAGCTGCCCCGATTTTTGTCTATTAACTTAAAAAAACAATTCATTCCGCTACAGCGATATGCCGCAGTCGCGGACATATTCGTCGAACTTATCGCTTATATACACCTGGGCATCAAGTCCGCGGCCGTCTTTTATAAGCCCGACTATGTGCTCGCTCTGCTCAATGAGCCCGTCGATGCCCCAATGTTCGGCGCAGTGCCGCCAGAGTCCCTGCGAGATTTCCGTAAACGAATTCATCAGCAGGATAAACACCTCGTTGCCGCTTAATTTGCAGATAAGATAGTGAAAGTCCTTGGTCATCGTGCCAAGCTCGTCGGCGCCGAGTGCTTTGCCGCGCGCGGTCTTAAATCGACTGATAAACTCCTCAAGCTGCCCGATATCACTGTCCGTATGGCATGCGGCAAGCCGAATGAGTGCTCCGCCCTCGATGGCATTTCGCGTCTCGACAAGCGCGACGACGCGCGACCTCGTCATATGCTGTCCGCCTGAGCGCAGAATCTCATGCAGAGTGTCATAATTGCCGCTGGCAATGTAATCTGCGACATATGTCCCGTGGCGCGGAATAATCTTCACAAAGCCCGTGCGCTCAAGATCCTTTATTGCAAGATGCACTGCCGACTGATTTATTCCCGTCTGCTCGGCAAGCTCACGCTCCGACGGCAGCTTCTGCCCCGTGACCAGCTCACCCGAGAGTATCTTGCATTTTATATTGTCAAAAAAGCATTCCTTTGCCGAGGGGATGCTTATTTTTTCGAATGCCATAATTATTTACCGCCTGTGCAAATTTGTGATTGATTAATCACAATCACTGTATTTATTATGATGCATCGCGGTCAAAATGTCAAGATTTTTACTGAAAATGCTAACTTTATTATTGACACAAAATTATCTATGTGATAATATTCAATCGTGAATAATCACGAAGTATGCTATTGGGCAGAAGAATTTCCGCCCGTGAAAATAGAAGGAGGATACTATGAAAGATCTAAAGCACCTCATCTACTTTGAAGACCTGCTGCAGGACGCGAACAACGAGCTTGTCAAGCAGGCTTCCGAGGAGGGAAAGCTGGCGCTGGGCTACACCTGCTATTTCATCCCCGAGGTACTGCTCAACCTCGGCGGCTGCTTCTCGGTCCGCCTGCGCGCACCGGGAACGACAAACACAGACATCGGCACATATTACATGACCAACAAGACCTGCCCGTTTACGCGCAGCGTTCTTGAGCGCAGCATGGAGGGCGGATACAACTTCCTGTCTGCCATGTTCTCATCCGAGACCTGCCAGATGATGCACAGGGCGCATGAGTATTTCGACATTATGGGGCTTGTCAAGGAGCAGAACCCGAAGTTTTTCATGAGCATGATGGACGTGCCCTTCGTCACAACAAAGGCCGCATATGAGCATTATGAGGCTCAGCTTCGCAAGTACATACTCGATCCTCTTGCCGAGGTTTACGGCATTGACGTTTCCGACGAGGCAATCCGCAAGGCAATCGAAGACCACAATGAGATATGCCGCATCATAACCGAGCTCGGTGATCTGCGCAAGCTCCCCAATCCGCCGATTACAAGCTATGAATTTCATGTTATCCAGCTCGTTTCCGAGTGCTGCCCGCAGTATCTGATAAAAGACAAGCTCGCGGAGACGCTCAAGGAAGTCAAAAAGCGCAAGACCGATCCTCAGCCGAGCTACCGTGCACGCATCGTCGTCACAGGCTCTGAGGTCGACGATCCGGCGTTTACCAAGCTTCTTGAGGACTGCGGCGCATATGTCGTGGCCGACCGCTACTGCTACGGCTCACTGCCCGGCAGAGAGCAGATTGAGATAAAAGACGGCGAGAGCGCTCTGACAGCCGTTGCGCGTCACTATCTTTCCACCAGCGAGTGCCCGCGCTTTATGAATAAGGAAAAACAGGTTCAGCGCCGCAATTACTTGAAGCAGCTTGTAAAAGACTACAGCGCCGACGGTATTCTGTACCTGCAGATGAAGTTCTGCGAATACTGGAGCTACGAGCGCGTCATGGGCGTACACGATATGAACGATGTCGAAGGCATCCCGTGCATCGGCGTTGAAAAGGAATACACAATGGCATCGGCAGGTCAGCTGCGCACGCGCTTCCAGGCATTTGTCGAGAGCATTGAGATAAAGAAAATTCAGGGAGGTAAGATGTAATGGCAAACGAGGCAAAACGCTTTTACAAGGGCAGCGGCATCGCAAAGCACCGCGAGTGGCGCGGCCTGAAGGACACCTTCTATGACTACACCCAGTGGGCAATTAACCTCGGAATTCTGGTAAAATTCGTTACCAAGTCCCCTATCCGCATCGTCAGAGGATTGTTCGAGTACCGCTGGTTCGGCGCGTACATGGGCACTCTGCATATGATAGATAAGAGCACTGCCGGTATGCGCGGTCCCGCGCTTCGCGTTTCGCACACTCAGATGCACGCCATTATGAAAGGCGCAACCGGCATGATCGCCGACAGCATGATAGGCGACCGCCGCTTCGGCGAAACGAAAAATGCCGATAAATATGTCATGCTTGAGCAGACCATGTGCCCTGAGATAGTCGCGGGCTTCCCCAATCTTAAGGCTCTGCCGCTCGAGGTCCTGCAGGGACTTCTCGGCACATATATGGACCAGAATCTTGCTCCGTTTTACATGGACATCATGGAAAATGTCGGTCTGCCGGCAGACTCCTGCCGCCTGAGTGCAAACGCCGCCGGCGTTGCCATAAATGACGACTATCCGCAGGTCGGCGCGTGCCTTGTCACGAACAACATGCCCTGCGACTCATCGACCATGAACAGCCAGCTCATCGAGCGCCGTGTTACCATACCCACAATTGTTGCCGGCATTCCCATGCGCTGGGAGGACGAGGCAACCGATAAATATGCCCTCGCGCAGATGAAAGAGGTCATAAAATTCATCGAGGATACAACCGGCGAAAAGTTCGATGAAAAGGCTTTCTTCGAGGTCATGAAGCAGCACAATAAAGAGGTACGCAACGAGTTTGAGACCTGGGATTATATAAAGACTCCCTACACGCCGTTTGCTCATATTATCTCTCCGCTGTTCCACGCCTTCTACTTCACCTTCTCCGGCGGCACCATGCCGTATGTCGACAAAGCGGCAAAGAAAGCCCTCAAAATTGCAGAGGAGGCCTATAAAAACAAGGTCGTCAGCTTCGAAAATGCGCGCCACCGCATGATAACCTGGGGCGGTCCGGGCTGCTACTATGTTGACTTCAACACCTGGGCATACAACTGCTGGGGCGTTCTGGTCGTCGCACAGATGGATATGTTCTCCGGCAACGTCATCATCTCCGAGGATAATCTCGATCAGGCGCTCATTGACATTGCTCACAACTACGAGCGCGGCGTAATGCGCCGTCACCTCACCGGCGGATATCAGCACCTGTTTGAGTTCTGGGACGAGGCGGAGAAGTTCAACTGCGATATGGTCCTCGTTTATGACGATATAACCTGCAAGGGCGCGATGGGACTTTCCGGCGTCATCAACGATCAGGCAAAGGATAAAGACAAGCACCTGGTATGGGTGCAGAACGATATGTTCGACCACCGCACCATAAGCCGCAACGAGATGCGCCGTCAGTTCTCCGAATACATGACCGCCGTCATGCAGGAAGAGCCTCTCGATGCAAGCCTTATCGACTTTGACGATTACGAAGGATGGTAATAAACATGAAAAAGAAGCTTCTTATCGGCACACTGAGCATTATCCCGCTGAGCATGCTCATTTACTGGTTCAACCTTGACAATAAGCTGCTGTACTACGGCGTGCGTCCCCTGCTCAACAAGATTTATAACTCCCAGCAGCGCAATGTGAAGCTGTAAAAGCTCACATCGTCAATCAGGGCAGAGCAGAAAAAGTAAATTATTAAACCTATAAGAGGACTCCCGTTTTCAGGATACGAAAACGGGAGTCCTCTTGACATCTTTTTATTATTTATTCCAGCGCATCAATAAGCCGGCAGAGTTCTGCGTTGAATTTGCCGATATAATATCCATCGATAAATCTGTGATTAAGCTCCATTGTCATGCCGAGCTCTTTGTGTCCGCAGCCGTCATCGACAAACCTGCCCCATGCAATCCTGGGAATGGCATCATCGCGGTCAAAGTGCCGCTCATGCGAGAGCGCGGTCAGATCGAGCCAGGGAACGCTTGAGATATAAATAAGATTTTTGCCCTGCATCGTTTGATCTATAATTCCGACCTGCTCCATGCTGCGTCTCTTTGCCGCGCGGCAAAATTCAATAATGCCGCCCTCACAGGGCATGGTGACAATATGAAAGCGCTCGCTGCCGGGTCTGAGATCCGTGAAGCTCGGAATAAGCTCATCAAACAGAACAATCTCTCCGTCAATAATTGCGTATCTGAACGCTTCGACCGAGTTTATTGCCTTGGTCACAAGATATGTAAGCGTAAGATAAAACGAAACACCGTTTTTCTTGGCAAAATTATAGACCTTAGTCACATCCAGCCTGTATCCGAGGTTATAAAAAGGCTGATCGGCAGATGCGAAAAACTCAAACATTTCACGCCGCGGCCAGCTGTCGTATTCAATAACTCTGTAATTCATACTCACCCTCCGGATACCGATTGTCAATTGAAAAAATCAGTAGAATAGCAAAAGAACCGCTGCGGATGCAGCGGTTCTTCCGTGTTGGCATTGACCTATCTTCCCGGTCCGTCTCCAGACAAGTATT
>CAVAPG010000058.1:0-10522 GCA_963590435.1 bacterium | reverse complement strand
GTATTATTTAATCAGGTGCCCGGGAATTCCGTCCGACACCTGATTTTTGTTGCTAATGTCATGTTTGGGAGCAATAAAAACTGTCGTTTTGTAGTAAATAACAGTTGACTTTTGCCATTTAAAGCGCTATTATCTATGCATACAAGCGGTGGCGATCCGCCGGACAATTTTTGAAAGGAGAAACAGCGATGAGCATCTGCAGCATGAAAAATGCAAAGAATACGGCAGCATGCACTGTGTCTGCCTTCTCTTATTACGTCTTTAGAGCGGTCTGCTATGCAGGCCGATATTTTGCTGTTTTTAATTTGTCCGACCGGTGTGCGAATGCCCCCGCAAAAGCTTTCTGATTCAGGAAATCTCAGGGTGCTGCCATTCCGGCGGCACCCTGTTTTTTTATTTAATTGTTCAGTAAATGAGCCAAAAAACAAAAAAGGAGAAATTGAAATGAAAAAGAAGATTACAGCTTTGGTCATGGCAGCTGCAATGTGTCTGAGCTTTGCGGCCTGCGGCAGCGACAACAGCGGCGACAGCGGCGACGCCACCTACACCGTCGGCATATGCCAGCTTGTTCAGCACGACGCACTTGATGCGGCAACCCAGGGCTTCCGCGATGCTCTGACCGAGGAGCTCGGCGACAAGGTTGAGTTCGTTGAGCAGAATGCATCCAACGACATTCCGACCTGCGCGACCATCTGCAACGGCTTCGTTTCAGACGGCGTTGACCTTATCCTCGCAAACGCAACTCCGGCACTTCAGGCTGCTGTTGCGGCAACGCAGACCATCCCCATCCTCGGCACTTCTGTCACCGAGTACGGCGTTGCACTTGATATCGACAACTTCAGCGGTACCGTCGGCGGCAATGTTTCCGGCACATCCGACCTTGCTCCCCTTGATCAGCAGGCCGCAATGATAACCGAGCTTGTTCCCTCCGCAAAGACCGTCGGCATTCTCTACTGCTCTGCCGAGGCTAACTCCGTGTACCAGGCCGATGTTGTAAAGGCCGCTCTTGAGGAACAGGGCATCACCGTTAAGGTCTACACCTTCTCCGATTCCAACGACGTTGCAACAGTTACGGCAACCGCATGCGATGAGTGCGACGCACTGTACATCCCGACCGACAACACCGCGGCATCCTGCGCCGAGGCAATAAACAATGTAGCACTTCCCAAGAAGACCCCCATCATTGCCGGCGAAGAGGGCATCTGCTCCGGCTGCGGCATCGCGACACTGTCCATTGACTACTACCAGCTCGGCGTTACCACCGGTAAGATGGCTGCGAAGATCCTCACAGGTGAAAGCGATATTTCCACCATGCCTATCGAGTACTACCAGAATCCTGTCAAGAAGTACAATCCCGAGATCTGCGAGCAGCTCGGTATCACCGTTCCTTCCGATTACACTGCTATCGGCTGATAGCCAACAAACAAGCGAAATGAGGTCTGAGAAATGACAATGTCCGTATACCTGTCCGCGCTGAGCGTGACGAACCTGCTTTCAAGAATGCCTGCCGCAGTTGCGCAGGGCATTATATGGGGCTTGATGGCACTGGGTGTGTTTATAACATTCCGTCTGCTGGATATACCCGATATGACCGTTGACGGCTCGTTTGCCACCGGCGGCGCGGTGACGGTAATGCTCCTGCTTGCCGGTATGCCCGCATGGGCGGCGCTGCTGATTGCCATAGCTGTCGGCGTGCTCACCGGCCTTTGCACCGGTTTTCTGCACACAAAGCTCGGTATTCCGGCCATACTCGCCGGTATTCTGACGCAGTTTGCGCTGTATTCCATAAATCTTCGCATCATGACGAAGGCAAACCAGACAGCCAGCGTGCAGAAGTTCGGTATGTTCTGGGAAAACGGTGACGGCTTCCTTCTGTCGTCGCTGCATATTCCGCAGGCTATCGTCGTCGGACTTGTCATTGCGGCAGTTATCGTGGCCCTTGCGTACTGGTACTTCGGCACAGAGCAGGGAAGAGCACTTCGCGCAACGGGAAACAACCCCGCGATGAGCCGCGCTCAGGGTATCCATATCAACACGATGAAGGTCATCGGCCTCGGCATTTCAAACGGCATAGTCGCCCTCGCCGGCGGACTTATGACGCAGTTCCAGGGCACGGCCGACGTCAGCATGGGCCGCGGCGCAATCGTTATCGGTCTTGCGGCAATCGTCATCGGCGAGATACTGTGCGACGCAATCTTCAGCAAGGGCTGCAACTTTGCTATAAAGCTCAGCCTCGTAATCTTCGGCGGAATAGTTTACTACGCGGTCATGGTCGTAATCCTCTGGCTGAAGCTCGACCCGAACGATCTGAAGCTGTTTACGGCTATTATCGTTGCGATATTCCTGGCCGTGCCGCAGCTTAAGGCCCGGTCAAGAAGTTCGTTTTCAAGCGCGAAGAAGCGTGCGAAGATTGAAAGGAGCGATGCGTAATGCTTGAGGTAAAAAACATTTCAAAGACATTCAACCCCGGAACCATAAACGAAAAGCGCGCGCTCAGCAATCTGAGCCTGAAGCTCAATGACGGCGACTTTGTCACGGTCATCGGCGGCAACGGAGCCGGCAAGTCTACCCTTCTCAACGCGGTTGCCGGCGTGTGGCCCATCGAATCCGGCGCAATTCTTATTGACGGCGAGGATGTGACCGGCATGCCCGAATACAAGAGAGCAAAATACATCGGCCGCGTATTTCAGGACCCCATGATGGGTACGGCACCCGATATGCAGATAGAGGAAAACCTCGCGCTTGCGTACAGACGCGGCAAAAAGCGCGGCCTCAAATGGGGCGTGACAAACGCCGAGCGCGAATTATATCGCGAAAAGCTTGCGACCCTCGGTCTCGGCCTTGAGGACAGACTCACGGCAAAGGTCGGACTGCTCTCCGGCGGACAGCGCCAGGCACTGACCCTGCTGATGGCATCGCTTCAGACTCCGAAGCTTTTGCTTCTTGACGAGCACACTGCCGCGCTCGACCCGGCGACCGCGAAAAAAGTCCTTGAGCTTTCGGACACGATTATAAACGAAAACAAGCTGACAGCCTTGATGATAACCCACAACATGACCGACGCAATCCGCCACGGAAACCGCCTGATCATGATGGACAGAGGCAGGATAGTCCTCGATATCTCCGGCGAGGAAAAAAGCCGCCTGACAAAAGCCGATCTTCTTGAACGCTTTGCCGAAAAAGCAGGCGTGCAGGAGGAAACCGACGCCGTCCTGCTGTCATAAGCTCAAAGCCATATCAAACTAACATTAATGCCCCTGCGCCGGACGCTTTCTCTCCGATGCAGGGGCTCTCTCCTATTGCTTCGGAATACTGCCCGGCTTTTGGCGAATTTTATTATACGGCAGTCGATTCGGAGCAAAAAAATGTTGACTTGATGCACATTTTGTGATATCTTCTCATAGATAAAAGGGAGTAGCGTGCGCTTTAAAAAGCGTTCGGCATGCCGTCATCTCAACCATTTGGTTCGGTGTGCCGAGTACTGGACAGTATTTGCAAGACTTTTACGACATAGATTATGTCGTAAAAGTCTTTTTTTCTGTTCGTAATGCGCGCTCGCGTTTGTAGTATTTAGTGTTATCAGCAAAGAATAACGGAGGATGCAAAGTGAAGCAATACTGCGAAGAAAAAGAAACCGTAATCGCCCGGCTTGAAAGCAGCGAAAACGGACTGAGCGGAGAGGAAGCTGCCCGCAGACTTGAGAAAAACGGCAAAAACAAGCTTGCGGCGCCAAAGAAGGATTCATTAATCAAGCAATTTCTAAGCCAGATGGCAGACCCCATGATTATCATCCTGCTTGTTGCGGCGGCAATAAGCGGAGTTCTGGCAATCACACAAGGCGAAAGCTTTGCGGATGTGATTATCATCCTGTTTGTTGTCATCGTCAACGCCGTGCTCGGTGTCTATCAGGAAAACAAGGCGGAAAAGGCAATAGAGGCCCTGCAGGAGATGTCGGCGGCCACATCCAAGGTCCTGCGCGACGGAAGGATTGTCACGGTTCACAGTGAGGAGCTTGTTGTCGGTGATGTGGTTCTGCTTGAGGCCGGCGATGCCGTGCCCGCAGACGGCAGAATTATCGACAGTGCAAGCCTGAAGATTGAAGAGGCCGCCCTCACGGGTGAGTCTGTCCCAGTGAGCAAATTCATTGATATTATCAATCTGACGGACGGTCAGCGCGATGTTCCGCTCGGCGATCGCCGCAACATGGCCTATATGGGCTCAACGGTTGTGTACGGCCGCGGATCTATGATAGTTTGCGCCACCGGAATGGATACAGAGATGGGCAAAATTGCCGATGCTCTGTCGCAGGCCTCTGACGGTCAGACTCCCTTGCAGATTAAGCTCACACAGCTGAGCAAAATACTCACATGGCTTGTTCTCGGTATATGCGTTGTAATTTTTGCGGTTCAGCTCCTAAGAGCCGGCGGCCTTGATTTCGAGGTCATACTCAATTCGTTTATGATTGCGGTTTCTCTTGCGGTTGCCGCAATACCGGAGGGACTTGCGGCTGTCGTAACGGTGGTTCTGTCAATCGGCGTTACCAATATGTCCGGAAGAAATGCCATAATCCGCCGCCTGACCGCCGTTGAAACTCTCGGCTGTGCGCAGGTTATATGCTCGGACAAGACCGGCACACTCACCCAGAATAAAATGACCGTGGTCGACTCGTTCGGCGAGAACGAGAGCGAGCTTGCAAAGGCAATGGCGCTGTGCTGCGATGCAGAGATAGACGAAAACGGCGTTGTTACAGGCGAGCCTACAGAGGCGGCGCTGGTTACATGGGCAAATAAGATAGGCCTTAACAAAACCGAGCTGAAAGCATCGTTCCCACGCTGCGGAGAAGCTCCCTTCGATTCCGGCAGAAAGATGATGAGCACGCTGCATCTTAATCCGAACGGAATTGTCCAATATACCAAGGGCGCACCCGATGTCATAGTCGGAAAATGCACTCACTATCTCGAAAACGGTCAGGCAGTGCCGATGACCGAGGAATACAGAGATGAAATTCTGCGTGCCAACAAAGCAATGGCAGACAAGGCTCTGCGCGTTCTGGCATGCGCACTGAGAATCTGGCCGGAGGTGCCGGAGAACACCGATGCCGATGTGCTTGAGCGTGAGCTGTGCTTCGTCGGACTGACGGGAATGATAGACCCGGTTCGCCCCGAGGTTAAGGGCGCAATTGACGAGTGCCGCGAGGCCGGAATACGCGCCATTATGATAACGGGCGACCATGTTGACACCGCGGTTGCGATAGCAAAAGAACTCGGAATACTGCGCGACGGTGATAAGGCCATAACCGGCTCGCAGCTGTCTGACATGAGCGATGAGGAATTTGAACGTGAATTTCAGAATATCAGCGTCTACGCACGCGTTCAGCCTGAGCACAAAACGCGAATAGTTTCGGCATGGCGCAAGGCAGGTTATGTCACGGCTATGACCGGTGACGGAGTTAATGACGCGCCGTCCATAAAAAGCGCCGATATCGGCGTCGGCATGGGCATAACCGGAACGGATGTTACTAAAAACGTAGCCGACATGGTGCTTGCAGACGATAACTTTGCAACCATCGTCGGAGCGGTCGAAGAGGGACGACGGGTATATGATAATATCCGCAAGGCCATTCAGTTCCTGCTCGGCTCGAATATGAGCGAGGTCATAAGCATTTTTGTTGCAACACTGATGGGCTTTACGATTCTCAAGCCGGTCCATCTGCTGTGGATAAACCTTGTAACCGACTGCTTCCCGGCTCTTGCCCTTGGCATGGAAAAGGCGGAGGGTGATATAATGAAGCGCCGCCCGCGTCCTGCAAAGGACGGCATATTTGCCGGCGGCATGGGCTTTGACATAGCGTATCAGGGCATTCTTATCTCGGTGCTCATCCTGCTGGCATACTTTGTCGGTCACTTCATGGAGACCGGCGTCTGGACGATAACCGACAGCGCAGACGGAACCACGATGGCATTTCTGACAATGTCAATGGCGGAGATATGCCACAGCTTCAACATGAGATCACTGCGCGGCTGCATTTTCACCATGGGCACTAAAAACATGGCCCTCACATGGGCGGCCATCGGAAGCATAGCTGCAACAACGCTCGTGTGCGAAGTTCCATTCTTAGCAAATGCATTCGGCTTCACTCCGGTATCCCTTGTCGAGTATCTGCTTGCAATGGGCATCGGCATGGTAGGAATGATAATCGTTGAGATAGTCAAAACCTTCCAGCGCAAGGCAATGAGAAAACGCGGCGAAATTCTGTGATTAAATAGCCGGAGAAAATCTGTTTTTCAACCACCGAGGAGTAAAATTCTCGGTGGTATTTTTTGAATTATTTTAAATTACTCAAAAAAAGTCTTGACCTGAAGCCAACTTAAGGTGCTATGATGTATCTATCGAGCTGAAGAAAGGACGGGACTGATTATGGCAAAGCTTATAGCGTTTTATTCAAGAGCCGATGAGAATTATTTCGGCGGCAGTATGAAATATATAGAGGTCGGAAATACTGAAAAGGCCGCAAAAATGCTCGCAGAGCTCACGGGTGCAGATCTATTCAAGATTGAGCAGAAAGAGCCGTATTCTGCAAATTACAGGGCATGTGTGGAGCAGGCGCGGAAGGATAAGCAGGAAAACGCGAGGCCGGAGCTTGTCGCGCTTCCCGAGGATTTCGACAAATATAACGAGTTTTATCTCGGCTACCCGAACTACTGCGGGACGATGCCGATGGCGGTCTACGCGTTTTTGGAGAGCCTTGATTTCAGCGGCAAGAAGATTCACCCCTTCTGCACGCACGAAGGCAGCGGACTTGCAGGCACCGAGCGCGATATTCAAAAGGCCGCAAAGGGAGCCGTCGTTGAAAAAGGCCTTGCCATTCACGGCAGCAGCGTAGACGGCGCAAGGAATGCCCTGCAAAAATGGCTTGCCGGCGGCAAGTAAACGAGAGAGCCAAATTAAATTATGCCGCAAAAAATCCGGTACGGAAAATTCCGTACCGGATTGCTTATTTTATGCGATTTTATCGGACTGCAGTCAGACTATATCTTCATGCAGACATCCCATGCACGCCAGATAGCGGTACGCAGGTTGCCGATGGTGACACAGTCGCCGACGCGATGGATATTCTTGCCCTTGCCGCCGACAGGTGCGGGAACGAAGCCGATGCCGTTTACGATGTTATCGTACTCGATCTCGAATACGTTCTTGCCGTCCTTGGAAGCAATAACGATGGTCTTGTCCTTGATCTCGCGGATAGTATGCTCAAGGTAAGTGGGAACCTTGTGATACTCGAGAACATCACGCAGGAAGGAAGCGTTGGACAGGCAGACGTTCTGTGCAGGAATGAGGTCCTTTGCGTACTCGACGATGACAGGGTGCTTGCCCTGCAGAACCATCTCGTATGCAGCTTCGCAAGCGGACTGGCCGCCGCCGAAGAATACGACTTTGTCGCCTACGGGGTACTTCTCACGCAGCAGCTGAGTGAAGGTGAGGCACTTCTCGAAGCCGGGGATCAGCATCTTTCTGGGGACAGCGCCGGTTGCAACGATGATCTCGTCATAGCCGCGGAGGATGCCCAGGTCGTTAATCTCGGTGTTGAAGCGGATATCAATTCCGGCCTTCTTAACTTCGTTCTCGTACCATGCGATGAGCTCTCTGTCGTTCTCTTTGAAGCTTGTTGCGGAAGCGGTGAGGAACAGGCCGCCGATGCGGTCGGTCTTCTCAAAGACAACGGGCTTGTGGCCGCGCTTGGTCAGAACCAGAGCTGCCTCTACGCCGCCGATACCGGCACCGATGATAGCAACCTTCTTGGGGTTCTTGGTGGGAACGATCTTGTAGCGGTTGTGCTGCATGGTCGGAGGAGTAAGTGCGCAGCGGCCAAGGTGCAGAGAGTCCTCAAGACCCTGGATGTTTGCTGTGCCCTTGTACTTAGCAAAGTTGAAGCAACCGTTGTGGCAGCGGATGCAGGGCTTGATCTCGTCTTCGCGGCCTTCCTGAATCTTGATGATCCAGTCGGGGTCAACGAGGTTCTGACGTGCGATAGAG
This sequence comes from bacterium, assembly GCA_963590435.1. GTDB lineage: Bacteria > Bacillota > Clostridia > Oscillospirales > Oscillospiraceae > F23-B02. The sequence continues at coordinate 2,488 of CAVAPG010000058.1, read as the reverse complement.
ACAGCGTCCAGACGGCCGGCAGCGATCTCTTCAGCAGCCTTGACAGGATCCATACGGCCTGCGCAGGATACGGGCTTGTCAGTGAACTTCTTTATGTGCTCAACGTCTGCGAGGTTGCAGTTGTCGGGCATGTACTGAGGCGGATGTGCCCAGTACCAAGCATCGTATGTACCGTTATCGCAGTTGAAGAAGTCATAGCCTGCGTCGCCGAGGTACTTGATAGCCTTCTCGGACTCGGGCATATCACGGCCCCACTCTACGAACTCTTCGCCGGGAACAGCGCCCTTACCCCAGGTCTTGGTGTAGGACTTGACGGAGTAACGCAGGGATACGGGGAAGTCTTCGCCGGCATACTTTTTGATGCACTGTACGACTTCGACAGGGAAACGGAAACGGTTCTCGAAGGAGCCGCCGTACTCGTCTTCACGCCAGTTCCAGTTCTCCATAGTGAACTGGTCAAGCAGGTAACCTTCGTGAACAGCGTGGATCTCGACGCCGTCAACGCCTGCGTCGCGCAGCATCTTTGCGGTCTTACCGAATGCTTCTACCATCTCGTGGATTTCCTTAACGGTCATCGGACGAGAGAGCATATCCTCCTGCCAACGGTTAGGAGTTGCAGATGCGGAAGCGCAGCTGTAGCTTACGTCGACGATGGGGGATGCAATCTTGTTGAGGATGGGGTTCTTGTTCAGGACGACCATCCAGGGGGTAACTGCCATGGAGCGGCCAAAGCCTGCTGCCAGCTGAATGAACAGCTTGGAGCCTGTCTTGTGGTACTCTACCATGTACTCTTTGAGCTGCTTGAACATTCTCTTGTTCTGGTACAGCCAGCGGCGGCCCATGGTATCACGGACACACTGCATGCCGGGGAGGACAAGGCCTACGCCCTTCTGTGCTCTCTGGAGCAGGAAATATGCTGCCTCTTTGTCGAAATGGCAGGGCTCAAGCCAGCCAAACAGAGAGGTACCGCCCATGGAACACTGGACAATGCGGTTCTTTATCTCGACATTGCCAATCTTGAACGGAGTAAATAGGGGTGCGTACTTTTCGTTCATCATATGGTTCTTCCTTCCTTTAAATATGATTACTAATTTATCACGGTAGACATTGCCGGTTAAACGGCAGTGTCGAACGTTTACAAAATAGTTTCACGCTATCGGTCGACGCTCGCCTACACAATAGTGTTGTAAGTATAGCACATTTTTTCTCGCATTGCAACCATTATATCACGCTTTGCCGGCATGTTTTTTGTGCTTTATGTTATATAAAAGGGGTCTGTTCGGGTCGGGATTTGATATTAAGCACATCAAAATATGTCGGATAAATGAAAACAGGGCATGAAAATCATACCCTGTCATAATCCGTTTCACGCCGGGGCCTTTCTATCCTTCGGTCCGATAGAAATTCTGTCCGATAATAAGTCCGGTCTGCGCGTCTATTATATATCTGTAGTCGGTGACGGAACCGGTAAACTGCACCTTATAGCAGACCTCGTCGCCGATCTTAATCATTTCAGTTGACAGATTCTGCGCCTTCTCCGCCGTTATTCCGGCATCGGAGAGCGCCGTTTCGCGTGCCGCGGCGTATCCGACATAGTCGGAATCGCTTATTATGCAGCTGTGCAGAGGTGAAACCATGACCAGACACAACAGAAGCATGACCAGCATCTGAGGTGCCCCGTGGCGGAGTCTTATGAGCCGTGCCGCCTTGCCGGAGCGGCGTCTGGCCGCCTTTACCCTGTCCTTTTCAGACAGATGAGCGCCGCTGATTTGTCTCTTATCCGTTTGCTTTTTGAGGTGTTTTCCTCCAGAAGACAAGCAGCACCCCTCCTTTGCGGCAAATCAATACAATCCTGGACATTATATATACTAAATTGTATGTTTGTCAACAAAACAACGGTTACATTTGGCGTCAATTATTGACCGATGATAATTTCAAGGCTATAATGATGTCCGTATTTAAAAAGCAAGCTGCAAAGGAGAGGACCTATGCTGAAAAATCGCTCCGCTATTTGGTGGATATTGCTTATCTGCGCCGTTGTGTGCAGCGCCGTGCTGCTGTTCGGCAGAATCAGCGTTGAGGAGGGCGGCCGCGACGCCTGCGCCGCGATGAGGCTTGATGACCTGTACCTTCTTTCCGAGAAAAGCGGTGTTTCGGTCGAGCAATGGCAGGAAAGGCTCGAAGAGGCCGGAGTCAAATATTTTGTCGAGAATATCTACACCGATTTGCCCGCGCTCCCGCTCGTGGAAAACAGGAGCAGAACAAGTCTGGTGCTCCCCGAGGGCATTGACATAAACACCTACGACGGTGCAACGGTCAAAACACTCTATCTTTACTACAGATACGGCGTGCGCGTCGTTGACTCGGATCCGCAGAACATTGAGGATCTGCTCTTCCGTGCCGTTATGGACAGAGGCCTGCGGCTTTTAGTCATCACGCCGTTTCATGACAAAAGCGGCGAGCTTGTTTCCGACATTGACGTGTATAT
>CAVAPG010000057.1:0-11279 GCA_963590435.1 bacterium | reverse complement strand
GCTCGATGCTGTCAAGAGGAATACGGATGTGGCCGGAGTAAGAGGGCTCCCAGTAAACGCCCTCGGCCTGCCAGCAGGACTTCGGATCCTTTGCAACTACGACGTAGTCAACAAGGACTCCGGGGATCTTTACTTCCTTGGGGTTGAGGGTCTCTTTCTTTGCAAGATACTCGACCTGAACTATTACGATACCGCCACTGTTCTTGGTTGCTGCTGCAACGGAGAAGCCTTCGTTGAGAACGCTCTCATGATCAAAGGAGATGTTGCCGTTCTCGTCTGCTATAGTGCCGCGGAGAAGTGCCACATCGCACTTGAATGCGGGATAGAAAAGGTACTCCTCACCATTGAAGTTTACAAGCTTGACGATCTCGTCCTTTGCGCACTTGTTCATGCGGCCGCCCTCTACGCGGGGGTCAACAAAGGTGCCGAGACCGGTCTTTGTGATCAGGCCGGGACGGCCTGCAGCGATTTCACGCCAGAGGTTAATGATAACACCCTGGGGGAGGCAGTAGGACTCAACCTGCTCTTTGCGTGCCATGTCGCAGAGCGTGAAAGCGCTGCCGATATGGGCGCTGGTCCACTTGCTTATAAGGCCGGGGCCTGCTTCGCCGAAGCGGGTAACACCGCGTGCGCCGTGCTCTTTGTCAGGTTCGGGCAGCGGGGATCTGTCCCAGCCGTCGAAGCCGTTGCCGTAACCCCAGTCGCCTATTGCGGCGCCCTGCTTAAGGTTCAGATTGCACGGATGACCGGTCTCTTTGAAGTTGTCTCTGATTGCACATGCAATCTCCTCCGCCCAGCCGGAAAGACCCATGCCGGCCAGACCGACGGTTGCTCCGTCAGGAATCAATTGGGCTGCTTCTCTTGCGCTGATAAATTTTGCCATAATTACCTCCTGTTATAATTATAGATTTGCTGACCGCCGAACTCTGCTTATATCAACGGTTTAGGAAAATACTACGTTTTACATGCAGATGCTTTTACGGCACTGTCTTGTATGTCTAAAATATAACATTCACATTCAAACATGTCAACGAATACATGTTTGGTAAAACACGTTTGTGCTCGCCGGCACAGGTTTTGCGTCAAATTTGTGACAATCGGTCTACATGAGCCATTGTGCCAATTTAGGTGTAGATTTTACCGGAAAAATACAGTATAATCACAAGTGGCGGAGGTGTACCATGAGGACTCTAAAATACGTAATTATGGGGCTGTTAAACCAGACCAGCATGAGCGGTTATGACATTGCAGCCCAGCTCAACGGGGCACTCAAGGAATTCTGGAGTGCGAATCACAGTCAAATATATCCCGAGCTGAAGAAGCTGTCGGATGAAGGTCTGGTGGAATATTCTGTTGAAATAAGCGGCTCTGTTCTGGAAAAGAAGGTCTATTCCCTCACCGATGCGGGCCGTCAGGAATTTCTTGAATGGCTTAACCGTGAAGAGCCGATGATGCCGACACCGAAGGATGTGTTCAGGCTCAGAATTTTCTTTGCAAACGAAATGCTGCCCGGCTCCTGTACATCTCTTCTCAAACATGAGCTCGAACAGCACAGGCTGAGGCTGGCTAATCTAAATTACATGAAGGAGCGTTTTGACGATGTCCCTGAGCAGACAAGCCCGAAATTCGGCGATTATCTTGTCCTGCTCGGCGCTATAATGCGCGAAGAAGCCTCCTGTGCCTGGCTTGAAAAATGCCTCGATATTGTTAATAAAAGCTGATTGATAAGGGCTGCGGCAATGCCGCAGCCCTTGTTTTTGCCGTTGAATCTTCAAGGGCTTGGGTCAGTTTATGCAGGATTATATTGCTTTCTTTTCCTTCAGAGCTGCAAAACGTTCCACGCAGCACCGAGTGATGTGATTACCTGGGCATGCGCTAATAAAATAACGGCAGAATGTTTAAGCATTCTGCCGTTATTCGCTTTATTAAGCTATTTTGGGAGGGGAAAGTATTATTAGGAGTGAATATCGATTATCAGAATATTGCGAGGACGCCGGTGATTGCCAGAATTGCGGAGACAACCAAACCAAGAGCAGCCAGACCGAGCTGACCGCCGACGAGCTTTGCACGAACCTTCTCATCCGGGCAGTTGGACATGAATATTGCGCCGCCGGTAGAGAACGGAGAGAGTGCAGTGTAGCATGCGCCGAGCAGTATAGCAATGAAGAGAGTAATGGGCTTGAGGTTGTTGCCTGCAACAAGTGCGGGTACCATAGGAGCAAGCATCGGGAAGACAGTGTTGATGCCGCCGGAGAAGAAGCTGAGGAAGCCGCCAAGTACGCAGAGGAATGCAGCAATTGCGAAGGTAGGTACGCTGTCATTGAGCCATGCGGAAATAACATCGACAACACCTGCCTCGGTTGCAACGCTCATCAGGGTTGCAATACCGCCGACCAGGATGATGGTGTTCCAAGGAACGGACTTGATAACAGCTTTCTCATCAGCAAGCTTCATCAGTGAGCAGACGATAAATCCGATCATACCGAGCATCTGGATATCTGCATACTTTGCAAAGGTTGCAAGCCAAGGTGCGCTTATGAACTTGGACAGGCAGGAAGGAACAACGACGAAGAAAACAACGACGCAGATAACTACAAGGCTCTTCTTGTGCACTGCAGTGAAGGGTGCGGGCTTCTCAACGTTAAGCTTCTTGAGCTTGGTGCCTTTGAATATAATATTGAGAAGAATCAGGACTGCAAAAGTGACGAGGAAGAAGCAGAACATGAATTCCCAAGTCATGCCGCCGGATTCAGCTTCATAGCCGTTTGCAGCAATGACGCTCTTAACAACGGAGCCGGAAGCTGCCCAAGGCATGCACGCACCGATGTTTGCACCGTGAGCAACTGCCCATGCGATGATCAGCGGATGGAGACCTGCGGGGAGGCCTACGGAGAAGCCGATAACTGCCATGATGGCGTTAGCTGCGGGGGGAGGGCATCCGAGAGCGCCGAGTATAATTGCGATGAAAAACAGTGCGAAAGAAATCATCCAGGTCTTGTTGCGAACCTTGTAGAGCAGATGGTCGGCAATTGCCTGCATCGTACCGTTGACGGTTGCGTAACCGAAGAACAGCGTGATGCTCATCAGCTGGAACACAACGGAGTTAGGCCAGAGTGCGACAACTTCCTTGACCTTCATGTTCATCAGGAAGCAGCCTATTATGTACGCGAATGCAATACCGGTAACACCCATGTTCACGCCGAACTTGTAGCCGAGAGCAATCGCAACTGCAATGCCTATAAGGCACGCAACTATTATGACTGTTGTTGACATTTTCTATTTTCTCCCTTTGATTGTTGATTTATAAATTCTGTTTTTTGCAAGCAGAACTACTCAGACAAGTATTACTTCGTTTCCGTCCTCGGAGAGAGTATAAGTGGTATCGAGCTTCTCCTCAGCAGTTATCTTGACCATATAGTCATTAACTTCTTTGAACTTGGGATCATCCGCAGTAAGGACATAAGGTGCTCCGTCTTCAGGAAGATATGCCGGGAGGTAGGAGACCTTGGTGATTTTGCCGTCGTTGACTGTCCACTTTGCTACCATGGTAAGATAGCAGTCCATCGGGAAGCTTCTCTTGGTAGTCTTGAAAGCATCGCTGATTGCCGTCATCTCTGTGTGGCTCTTGGATGTCTTCATATCCTGTCCCTTTGCCTTGACGTCACGAAGCATATCCGTAACCTCTTCCATGGCAAAATTGCCGAGGCTGTAGAAGATTGCTTTTCCGTGATAAACTTCTATAGGCTTAAGTATATGGGCATGATGTCCAAGGATAAGATCAGCGCCTGCATCAATGGCAAAATGTGCGTAATAACGCTGGTAATCTGCCAAGACAGCTTCTTTGAAATGAATGCCCCAATGTATAGAAACTACTACAACATCAGCTTCCGTCTTAGCTTTGCGGATGTCGTCGAGCATCTTCTTGAGATCATCGGGATGCGGGAATGTGTACATGCGGCAGGGAGTACCCGGTTGGTCATGCTCCACGGGAACATATGCCGTAATACCTCTGGCAGGATTGCAGCCGGGTCTTGCCTCTTCTGCCCAGAATCCCTGAGGAAGGATCGAATTGTAGCCTAGGAACGCGACCTTGGTTCCCTCGACGTCGACTACAGCATATTTGCGCGCAATCTCTTCGTTTTCGCCTGCACCGATAACCTGCAGTCCGGCGTCTCTGAGATGAGCAAGAGTCTCGCGGAAAGCCGTACGGCCATAGTCCAGCGCATGATTTGATGCGAAAGATACCACGTCAAAGCCTGCATTTTTGATTGCCTCGGCAACCTCCGGTCTGGATGAGCAGCCCATACGTGTGCAGCTTGAAAGATCTCCCTGTTCGCTCAAAACAGATTCAAGCTGGCAGAAAGACAAATCACTGCCGTTAAACAGCTCACTCACATGCTTGAATGAGGACGACAGGTCATCGCGGTACGGTGCAACATCTCCGACACCATACATCACGAGCTCGCGTTGGTTCATTTGATACCTCCTGATAAATTATTTTCTGTTATATTTCCGGTCCGCCCCTTTACGGAGTTTTCCTTAAGAGATACGCAGCTTATCAGGCTGCGTATCTCAATATCTGTGGTTTAATTATGCGGGGAAGATGTTGAACAGGCCGACTGCACATACAATGACGGTGATAATCGGGCAGACGATAGCCGCGACGATCATCTTGTTGGGCATAGCCTCCTTCTGATCCTCGTACGGGTTGCCGGCAATGGTGATTGCGCCGCCGGTAGAGAACGGAGAGCAGGAGGTTGCAAGGCCGCCGAAGAACACGCAGGTGTAGAGCATGATGGGATTGAAGCCAAAGCTCTCTGCAAGTGCGGGAACCATGGGGTACATGAGCGGCATAACGGTGGAGGTGGAGCTGGAGAAGAAACTGAGGAATGCAGCGAAGATGATAACTGCGGTGGGAACAAGTGCGCGCGGCAGGCTGTTCTGCAGTGCGTGGGAAACTGCATCGACAAGACCGGCCTCTGCCGCAACCTGAATCAGTGAGTAAACGCCGACGATCATAACGATCGTGCTTGCGGGGATCTTGCGAATGATGGTCTTCTCATCACCGAGTTTGAGGATTGCGCAAACCAGTGCGCCGAGCATCATGATAACCTGCGGCTGGCAGAGCTGGTTGAGAGTCTTAAGGAAGGGTACACCGGTGATCCAGGTGTTGAGCACGGGAGGAATGATCATCAGTGCAAATGCACACATAACAACGACGAAGGTCTTCTTCTGCACGGCGTTGAACTTCGGCGGCTCACCGGTCAGTTTGACGTGAGTGCCCTTGTGGCCCTTAAGCAGGAAGTAGAACACAACGATGATAACGATGGTAACGATGATGCAGTTTGCCCAGATCTTAAGAGACCAGTCCATTGCGAGTGTTTCTTCAACACCGTTGTCAATGATAAGGTTCTTGCTGATGCCGCCGCCGTAGCCGTTGTAGGGGTTGTTGGAACCTACGAGGTTGCCGAAGGACATGCACAGACCGGTCAGAACAGGATTAACGCCTGCAGTTGCAGCCATAACATAAGCGAAAGGTCCGACTATGCCGGGGGTGGAAGCGCCGGCGCCGAGGAAGCCGACAATTGCGGAGACCGCTGCGATAGCGAAGGGGATGAGCTTGGCGTTGCCGCCCATCGCGTAGAGCAGTTTCTGACCGAGAACGCTCATGGTGCCGTTCTCTGTCGGATAGTTGAAAAACAGTGCGATGGCCAGCAGCCAGAAGACGATGTTTGTCGGCCAGAACGCAATGATTGCGGAGGCCTTCATGCCCATGACGCCTATACCGATAATAAATGCGAACGCCATGGCGATGATACCGGTGTTGAGCTTAAATTTCCAGCCAACAAAGATAGAGACAACGATTGCAATAAGGCAAAGTGTCAGTGCCATTTCTTTTTCCTCTCTTTTTTCAAGTATATTGGTTTTATCTCAGGGGACATCCCCACCTGCGGCGCGGATGTCCGTAGCCTGCTTACTCTGCAGCTGTGCTGCAATATTACAGAGTCTGGGAGACGCGGTTTATAACCTCATCCTGAATGCCCGGAGTCAGGCGGGTGAAGTATGCGCTGTAGCCTGCGACGCGGACTATCAGCTCAGGGTGATCTTCGGGGTGAATCTTCGCATCAACCATCTCCTCACGGTTGACGACATTGAACTGAACGTGTTTGCCGCCGTGAGTAAGGTAGGTCTTTATCATGCTGCCGAGCTTGTAGAGGTCTTCGTCAGTCGACATGTTGTCGGGAGTGAACTTCATGTTCAGCAGAGTGCCCTGATACGGATCCTGGTCTACGCGCATAGAGCTGTTGAAGACTGCAAGCGGGCCGTTGACGTCCTGGCCGTGGTCAGGTGAAAGTGAACCGTCGGCGAGGATTTCTCCGCCCTTGCGTCCGTCTGCGGTTGCGCCGGTGCATGCGCCGCCGGGCTGGTGTGCGGAAATGGAGATTGCGTTGGGCTTGAGGCTGTCGCCGTAGACACATGGGAGAGACATGCAGGTGTCTGCATGGAGCTTGTAGATATCAGCCACCATTGCGTCAACCTCGGGAATGTCGTTGCCGTACTTGGGCTGTGCCTTGAAGTCGGCCTGCATATCCTCATAGCCGACCCAGTCTGCATCGAGGGCCTCCATGAGCTGCTTCATGGTGTACTTCTTCTGTACGAAGACGAGCTGCTGTATTGCATAGAGGGCGTTGCCGGTGTTTACACCGCCGACTGCGCCGAGAACTGCACCGTTTTCAAACTCAAAGCGGCGGTTGTACATATCCTTGCCGACCTTGACGCCGTCCTTCATGAGAGCGGAGCGGAACACATCCGGGAACAGCTCCTTCTCTGCTATCATCTCAACATTGATACGCTCGTTTGCCATAGCCATGAGGTAGCGGATTTCTTTATAAACTGCTTCCTTGACTTCCTCGAAGGTTGCCATCTCGGTGACATCGCCGACCTGCTCGCCGACCATTTCCTTGGTAAAGCGGCAGTAGCCGTTGTGCAAAGCTATATCCATTGCCTGTGCGATGATAAAGAAGCATGCAACCTGAGTTCTGGTGACAGCCTGAACATTGCCGTCCACACAGCCGGTGCAGCACCAGTCGCGGGCCTGTTCAAGCGTGAGGCGGTTCTTCTCGCTCTGCTTGGTGAAGAAGTTGATGTAGCTCTCGTCACCGACGAATGCCGGCATTCCTATGCCGCTGCGCACGCACTCGAGCGCCTTCTTCATGAGCTTGTCGGGTGTACCCTCGTGAACGCGAACGGTCACGGTGTGGTGCGGCATATGCGTATCCTGGGCAGCCTCAAGCAGCAGATAGCTCAGCTCGTTTGTTGCATCGTTGCCGTCCTTGTCAACGCCGCCGATGGTCCAGTTGTACCACTTGGCCATGCCGGAGTTCTTTGCACGGTTTGCCTTACCGGAGACGCGGTTGATCTTCATGACCTTGCAGCGCATGATCTCGAGAAGCTCAAGCACCTCTTCGTCGGTGATAACGCCGGCATCGATGTCCTTCTTGTAGAAGGGATACATGTACTGGTCGAAGCGTCCTGCGGAGGATGTCGGAGACGGGCAAACCATAAGGAAAGTGAACCAGAAGGACTGCATCGCCTCGCGGAAGCTCTCTGCGGGCTCATAGGGAACCTTGCGGCAGATGCGTGCCATCTCAAGAAGCTCAGCCTTGCGTTTTTCGTTCTTCTCTTCCCCTGCCATCTTCTCGGCAAGGTCAGCATAGCGATGGGCGAAATTAACCCACGCTTCAAACACCATCACGGTGCCTTCCCAGAAGTCACGGCGCTCGATTGCGTCGGGTGCATCGTAGCGGATGTCCTTCAGGCACTGTTTGGCTTCCTCAATGATGCTCTTTGCGCCTTCATTCAGGATTTTTGCAAAATCTATTGCGACGAGGGAGAATCCGGGTCCGAGACCGTATCCGCTCATTGCAAAGCCGCCGCCGGAGCCGCCGGACTTATCTTTCCAGGGGGGCAGAATCGTGCCGGACTTCATAAACGGCCAAAGTCTGTCATTCTGGCCGAGGGATTTGCCCATTTCCTGAACAAGGTTGCTGTTGGCAGTGTTGCCTGCGAAGCGCTCATTCAGACGATAAAGCTCCTCTTCATCTTCAGGGGAGATCGTGTAAATCTCACTCTTAAGTGACTCAACCTCATCCTTTGTCCATACGCCGTACTCGTAGCACATTTCCAGACCGAAGGGCTTGGACGCACCGGAGCCGCACAGCAGGTCGTCGTCTTCGATGAAGATGGTGCAGTTGTCAAGTATGTGCTTATGGAGCTTAGAACGTCTGAGCAGGGCTGATTCGCCGCCGGTCTGGTCAAGAGACTCGTTAGCGAGGCGGAAGAACTCTACGCACAGCGGGTACTTGCTGACACGCAGGCTCTCTTTCATTCGTTTTACTCTGTCATTCATGCTTTAACCTCCAGAAAACCTTTGTTTCAAATTTAACTTTTTCAGATCGTCAGCATAATAACATGCTTTTTTTGCTTTTGCCTCATTTATTTTCATTTTGTTAAAAATATGTTCAGACGTCACAAGATTAACTGTCAAAGTGTTATTTTTTGCACAAGCGCATTTTTATTTTCTTTCTGCGCGACAAAATTTTGGTTTTTATTAACATTGATATTTTTTTGATTTTGTTTTATTCTATAGTCAACAAATGTTGACTTAACGAAACAGTTCAAGGGGGCCATATGCAAAACTTTGAAAAATTTGTTGCTGCACTCAATGATCAGATTCTGACCATGCATCACTGCTCTCCGGACATCACTCCTGACAGCCCGGTAGAGTTTCTTGACCGGCAGACACGCCTGTGCACCGGCACCATCTACTTAGGCCGACCGTCGCAGACTGCCGCCATTCTCAGCCGCGCTGTGATCGAGCCGTGCTGCATTCTCCTTGTATGCGAGGTAAAAAAGCCGAATCTTGAGATGATTGCCGCGGCCGACAACTGCACCTATATTGAGACCTCTGCATCTCTCGGCAGGACCTTTAATCTGCTCCAGAGTCAGATGAAAAGCTGGACGAACGACGATCCATCAATGCTCTCGCTCATAGACCGCGGCGGCGTAGATCTGAACAGCTTCTGGCGCTATGTCCTTGAGCACAAATATCTCTCTTCCGATCAGGCAAGGCATCTTCTCAGCCAGTCCGTTCCCGACATCACTGAGGACACCTTTATACGCGTACTCGTTGCAGACTGCCGCTCAGCCGAAAGTCCGATAGATATTATGGATAAGGTAGGGCTCGTGCTGATGTCACGTCATCCGCGCATGAGTCTTATTCCGAACGCCGGACTGCTCGTCGCACTCTTCTATGAGGATACGCGCGCTGTCTACCCTGACATAGACATAGATGCACTTGAAAACGTACTGCGCGAAAACAGCATCGACGCCGCCGTAAGCTACTCAACACGTGACTTCGGCAAGCTGCGGACTTTGTTTTTGATAACAAAGCGCATTCTCTACATTGCCCCGCGTCTGAAGCTTGAGCCGAACAGGCATCTTTTCCATCATGACCGCTATGCCGTTTACTATATTCTCGATCTGTGCTCACAGAGATACATTCAGCTGCACGGTCATTCCGACATAATATATCTTGTCCATCCCGCGATAATACAGCTGACGCGCTACGATGCGGTTCATGATACCGGGCTGCGCGACCTGCTGTATTACTACATCCTCAACAGTGGAAATCTTGCAAAAACCGCAGCGGACGCACACATGCACAGAAACACTGTTATCAACCGCATGAAAAAGCTCCAGTCACTCGTTCCGCTTAATCTGGAGGACGGTGAATTATGTCAGCGGCTGCTGTTTTCCTGCCAGATAGTGAAGTACCGTGAGCAGATAATGAAGCTGAACGTTCTCAGAGAGAGTCCGGCACCGACCGATATATTAGGTCCGTCTCAATAATTGCTAAACAGACGTTTACATGAATTGCAAACGCCCTGACCGAATTTCCGGTCAGGGCGCTTCGTCTTATTCGCTTATTTTTTTATCCGCCGATCTTGGCTTTGACTCCGCAGCTTTCTATTATGCTGCGCAGATGCTCCATATGCTCGTTATCCGGCACCTCTATGCCGAGGTCTCTTGCGTGGCCGAGGCTCTCGCTCTTGCTGTCGCCAAGCTTATGATAGGGCAGCAGATTGACGGAAACATCGTCTCCCAGGGACGCTGCAAACTCGCCTGTCGCACGGATATTTTCGTCACTGTCGTTATATCCGGGGATTGTCGGAATGCGCAGAATAACAGGAACCTTCATGTCCACATGAACGTGACGGATATTGTCCAGTATGCGCTCGTTCGGCACGCCGGTATATTTTTTGTGCAGCTCGCTGTTCATGTGCTTTACATCAAGCAGTCCGAGATCAACATGAGCAAAGACCTTGTCAACCACTTCTCTGCTCGCATATGAGCTGGTCTCTATCGCGGTGTTTATCCCCTCTGCGTGCGCTGCTGCAAAAAGGTTTGCGCTGAAATCTGCATGAGCCAACGCCTCGCCGCCGGAGATTGTCATGCCGCCGCCGGAACCGTCGTAGAAAAGCTTGTCGCGCTTTACCTTGTCTATCGCTTCGCGCACCGTCATCAGCTTGCCGGCAATTTCTCTCGCATCGTGAGGACATACCTCTGTACATGCGCCGCAGTTGACGCATTTTTCTCTGTCGGTGATCGAGATATACTTTCCATCCCGCTCTCCGATGCTTATTGCGCCCTTCGGGCAAGCACCGACACATTTTCCGCAGCCCGTGCACTTACTGGAATAGGTCATAAGCTCGGGATATGCTGCATTGGATTCAGGATTTGCGCACCAGAGGCAGCGGAGCGGACAGCCTTTTACGAAAACAGTCGTCCTGATTCCAGGCCCGTCATGGATGCAATAGGTCTGGATATTAAATACCGATGCCTTACATTCGTAATCTACAACAAAACTCATATTCAAGCCCCCATCTCCGCTATACGTCAGCCCTGCCGCAAATCACGGCAGGGTCATAACGCAGCTTAAAAAATTAAATTACACCTGTTACTTGCTCAGATAGTTTTATCTGCAGTGCAGTATACAAGCTTCTCGCTTGACAATAAAATAACTGCATGCATTTTCAATGTCAAGACTTCCGCGGCAAATTTCGCCGGAGATTGTTAAATTTGTGTTCATCTGTACAATTTTGGGGTCGTTTTTGTCTTGAACGCCCAATTATTATACTCATTGCTTATCAGCCGCAACGGCAAAAACTCGCAGCAGTTCTGGACATTTCATCACAAAACTGCTGCGAATTTTTATT
>CAVAPG010000056.1:0-11465 GCA_963590435.1 bacterium | reverse complement strand
TTCTGCTTATGTCCCATAAAAATGCTCCCTCCATGTTCGACAGTTTTTGTTTTTTCACTGTCTCTCATAGAGGGAGCATATCACGGATTCTTATAAAAGGGTTTCTTGTTTTTTCCTCCGCATTGCGGGCATGTCTTGGCGCTTGCGGCAATTTCGGCTCCGCAGTGCTTGCATGTCACCATTTTCGGTTCTTTAGCCATTTCTTTTCCTCCCTGATTTCAGATAGACAAATGTCAAAAGGTATACTTTTTGACATTAGCCCCGAGCATCAAATTCAATCGTCAAAAGCGACAAAAAGCGGGAATTCGATTTGGTTAATATGTCGAAATATATGGCTGTAGCTTGATATTTATTGAAATATCAAGTAGAATAACTGCTGTCAATCCGACTGTCAAAAAGTATACTTTATGACAGTCGGATTATTTTTTCTCTGCGGCGCGGAGCTCGCGGAGGCGGCGGTAGAAGGTCGATTCGCTGATGCCGCCGCAGAGACCGAGAAGCTCGGTGAGGCGAAGTGCGCCGCGCTCCCACCGGCGCACAAGAAGCGGAAAATCATCGGGAACAGGGGTTTCGGGCCTGCCGAAACGAACACCGCGCGCCCTTGCCGCGGCGATGCCCTCCGCCTGACGCTTTCTTATGCTCTCGCGCTCCGACTGCGCGACAAAGGACAGAATCTGCAGAACAAGGTCGGCGATAAACGTCCCCATGAGGTCCTTGCCCTGCCGCGTGTCCAGAAGCGGCATGTCGATAACGGCAATGTCAACGCCTATGTCCTTTGTAAGGCGGCGCCACTGCTGCTGAATTTCCTCGTAATTGCGGCCGAGCCGGTCGATGCTCTGGATTATAAGCAGGTCGCCCTCGCGCAGTCGGCGGACAAGCCGCCTGTACTGCGGACGCAGAAAATCGCTGCCCGATTGTTTGTCAACGAAAATGTTCTGATTTGGAACTTTTTTCTCATGCAGAGCCAGCAGCTGCCGCTGCTCGTTCTGATCTGTGCTCGACACGCGGACATATCCGTAAGTTTGCATTCTCACATCACCCATATGTAAAAATAGCAGGTGCGTTTGTTTTCCGCACCTGCTGTGTTTATTATTACATTATTAATTGTCATTGCCCTTAGCGTCGGCGGCATTTTTGCCCTGCTCGATGAGCCTTTTGAGAAAGCTCGGGATGGGTGCGCCCATTGCGGCGGCGTTCTCGATTATGCTTCCAAGCTCCGTGAACAGATACCACGCCGTGACAATCGGCGTAACCAGGCAGCTTTGATCCGACAGCGGCAGCGCAAAGCCGAAATTATCCCCCGCAAGGCGCAAAACCACATCGCACATCGCCGCAACAAGCACGGCGAACACGCTGCCAAGCTTATGCCACAGTCCGCGCCGCGCAATGCTGCTTGACCATGTTTTGCCGTAAAGCGCGGCAAAGGTTCCCGTCAGATAGTCCATCGCCATAGCCAAAAGCCAGATTATGATAAGCCAGCCTACCCAGCCGAACAGGGCTGTTCCGAAGGCTATAAGGGCGGCGGCCGCGCCTCTTATCCGGGCGGCTTTATCCGGTGCATCCATGCGCTCACTCCTCCTTTTCAAAATAGCGGCGGATTATCTCCATCGTGCGGAGCATGTCCTCGGTCAGGTCAAGGTCGCCGTCCGATTTTCCGCGCAGTGCGCCGGCGGCGATATAACGCTGCGCCATTTCACGGTAGCCTGCCGGAATGTCGCCTATGCTCTTCCATCTTTCCAAATTATCCTCTCCTTTATCATTTTCAATATAATCGACGCCCGATGCGCGGCACAGTCCGCGGCAGAGCGCCTCGGCAATATCATCCGTGTGCTCGCTTATCCACAGCGCCGTGTCGGCTGAATCGTGAAACTCGCATTCGCAGTAAAGGCACAGGCCCGTTGCCCTGCGTATCTCATAGAAATTTGCTTCGCGCACGCCGTAGACCGACCGGGACAACGTAATCGCGTCAAGCTCCTCGAAAACAGGCCGCGCGTATTTTAAATGCTCTTCGTCCTTTGACGACACAAACACCACGCATCCGCGCCCGCCGCCGGCGTTCGTGTGGATGCACAGATGAATATCCGCGCCCCAGCTGTTGGATTCGCGCACGCGAGTGTACATCGCGTCCGAGCCGTCGTCGAAGTTTGTTTTGGTCTCAAAGCCGCAGCGACCGAGTGCCGCCGAGCACGCGGCGGCTATTTTTCTGCACTGCACGGCCTCGTTTGTATTGCAGGCACTGTATAAATTGCCCGTCTGGTCCGACGGGGATATGTATATCTTCATGTCCTTGCTCTGTCATTCCCTTCCTATGATTTTCGGGCTTTTCAAACGCCCTCTCACCCATAGGCTGTTTTCGGCGGAAACTTGCCTGTTTTGGGGCAAGTAAATTTCAGAGCGGCCTGATTATTTACAGTTTATTCACGGTTATATTGACAATTTTACTAAATCGGCGTATTATCTATGCACTGCTTTAAATGCAAAAAGCAAAACTGCGGGAGCCGTCTGACTCCCGCTAAAATTACAGGAGAGAAAGCAATGGAAAACAACAAGATGGAAAAAAGGTACGGCCTGCCTACCGCGATTTCCATGGTCATCGGCATCGTCATCGGTTCCGGTGTCTTCATCAAGGGCGGTAAGGTTCTGTCGCTGACGGGCGGCAACCTTCTGCAGGGCATCGCGGTCGTCGGCATCGTCGGCCTGATATGCATCATCTGTTCGCTGGTCTTTGCGACCCTCGGCAGCAAGTATGAAAAGGTCAACGGCGTCGTTGACTATGCCGAGCTCGCCCTCGGCCCCAAGTATGCCTACTATGTCGGCTGGTTCATGACGACGATCTACACTCCGGCCCTTGCATCAATGCTGGCGTTCTTCTCGGCAATGATGTTCCTGCAGCTGTTCGGCATCTCGGCAATCGATTTTGCCAACGGTCAGGTCAACGCGACGGCAATAGGCGTCGGCGCGGGATTTCTGATGATAGGCTACGGCATAAACGCGCTCAGCCCGAAGCTTGCAGGCAAGCTGCAGGTCGGCATGACTGTCATTAAGCTCATCCCCCTGCTGCTGATGGGCATTGTCGGAACGATTGCCGGTCTCATAAACGGCACGACCCTCGATGTTCTCAACTACGTAAACTCCGCTGAATACGTCGCCGTTGACGGCTCAGGCTTTTTCAAGGCGATTGTCGGCTTTGCCTTTGCCTATGAGGGCTGGATTCTCGCAACGAGCATAAACGCCGAGCTTAAGGATTCGAAGAAAAACCTGCCGCGCGCACTCGTTATCGGCGCACTGGTCACTATAATCATCTATGCTCTGTATATCTGGGCAATGAGCATTGTCGGCGATGTAAACACCATCATCGCAACATGGCCGTTCGGCGAGAGCCTGCCGCGCATCGCGTTCTCGAAGCTGTTCGGAAACGTCATCGGCACGGTTGTATATGTATTCATCACAATCTCCTGTCTCGGCACAATGAACGGACTTATCATGGCATCCTGCCGCAGTATGTATTCCGTTTCCGCACGCGGCATGGGTCCCCAGCCGAGCTTCTTCGGCCATATCGACAACCAGAACAATTTCGCCATCAAGTCCTCCATCGTCGGCATGATGCTCGCCGGCTTCTGGTATGCGTGGACGGTTATGATGTGGATGGGCGGCCCCGGACTGTTCGGCTCGGTGCACACCTCCGAGTGGTTTGCGTGGGAGCCTGATGAGATAGGCATCATCTGCCTGTATCTGATGTACATCCCCATGATGATAGGCCTCATGGTCAAGGCAAAGGAGCTCGGTCCTATCAAGCGCTTCGTCCTGCCGACTCTGGGCATTGCCTGCTGCCTGTTCTTCTGCTATGCAATCTGGACGGGCTACGGCTGGAAGCAGTGCGTCGGCTTCCTCGTCTTCTTTGCGGTCGTCATGTTCATCGGCTATCTGTTCGAGCGCTACCGCCAAAAGCATGAAAAATAAAAGAAAAGAATAGTATATAAAAATATCCCTGCACCGTTTCGGTGCAGGGATAAAAAACAAGCGTCCGACAGAACAGTCAGGCGCTTGTTTTCATTGTCAGTATCTATTACAGACCAAGATCTCCGAAAATATTTTTAAGAATTTCAATAGCAGTCTTGCTGTCGCCGCTTGAACCGCTCCAGTCGAGAATCTTGCCGATCTTTTCAAAAATGAACTCTAACATTGTTTTTGCTCCTTCCTAAATAAAACCTTTTCTTCCTTAGGCCGATTTGTGATTGGAAATAGTCATCAGTTTGTGTTTTGCGGCTCGGCCCCTTGCCGCCTCAATTATAAGGACGCGTAAAATTCGCCCGTGTCACACGAATTCGCAGATTTAACAGAATATTAAAAATTTTTTAATAATTTCGCTGTGATTTAACAGGCGCAAAAACTTTTCCGGCGATTGCCGTTTTTAGCTCTTGCGTCCACGCCGCGGATGCTGTATAATATCAGGCGTTGCACATCCGGGTGTAGCGCAGTTGGTAGCGCGCCTGCTTTGGGAGCAGGATGCCGGGGGTTCAAGTCCCTCCACTCGGACCATATCGAGTATTCATAAGGGATTTGACCTATGAATACTCGATTTTTTATGCTTTTTTTGCGCCGCTGACGATGGAGTAATACGCATTCGAGGTCATGCGGTAGACGACGATGTAGAACAGGGCGAATATCAGCGAGCTTATCGCCGCCGTCAGAAGCAGCAGTCCGAGATTATCGAGGCTGAAGAGCATAAGAAGCTTGTATATTATGGGGAAGGCGAAGCCGAGGTGGAGCATTGCAAACAGCAGCGGCAGGAAAAACACCGTGAGCATCTGCGAGTTTATGCTCTTGCGGATATCCTTTTTGGTCATGCCGACCTTCTGCATTATCTCAAATCTCGACTGATCCTCGTAGCCCTCGGAGATCTGCTTATAGTAGATGATGAGGACCGCGGCGATGAGAAAGACGATGCTGAGCATGATGCCGAGGAAAAACAGGCCGCCGAATGTGCTGTAGAAGTCGTCCCTTGCCGCTGCAAGGCTTCCGAGGCTGTAGCCGCCGGAGGCTATCTCATTGCCCTCTTCGGAGGCAGCAAAAAACACTTCGCTTATTTCGTTGAGCAGTTCGCTCGTCATTTCCGACTGTCTATCGTAATCTTCGGGGCTGTCGAACTGATAGTGCCACTGTACCCTGGGCATCGGAGCGTCTTTTTGCTCTGCCAGCTGCGAAAGCTCCTTTGCCTCCGAATAAAAATCAGGCACAACGAGGTATATGCAGTCTACAGCGGATGCTGCGGACGCATCATGGACGAAATCATAGCTGCCGTCGGTTTTGACGACCTTGTATTCCCTGCCGCCGTCGATTTTGAAGATATCGTATTTGAAGCTGCTGCCGCTGACAAACACAAGTGCCTCGCCGTCGGAAAGGTTTATGCCGCTGCCGGTATTCCGATTATAATCTTCAAGGTCCACGATATATAAATACGCCGACCGGCCGATGCTGCCGACATTCGTGCCCATACTGAACACACCGCTTTTAAGCTCTCCGAGCAGTCTTTCGGTTTTGCCGTAGCTGCAGTCTGTTATACCGCCGTTTTTGTCCATGTAGGCGTCTATTCCCATCTTAACCCGATCGATCTGCTCCTGCGTAATTCCATCGACCGTATCGGAGCCCATGCTGAACACAAAGTCGTGGGAGTACTGCGCCCTGAGGACATCCTCCTTGCCGAAGTACAGGCACGAGGTGCTGGCTATCATGACGAGCACCATGGTGATAAGGATGCAAATGGAGGCAAGACCCGCTCCGTTGCGCTTCATGCGGTAAACCATTGAGGACACCGAGACGAAGTGGTTGGGCTTGTAGTAATAGCTCTTGTTTTTCTGCAGCATGCGGCACAGCAGCACAGAGCCTGCGATGAAAATCAGGTATGTCGCCGCGATGACCATGATAACGGCGATGAAGAACCAGCCGAGGGCTTCAACTGGCTGCCGGATAGAAACGGAAATATAATAAGCCGCCGCGAGGATGACTATGCCGAGGATGCCGAGAAAGCGGTTTGCCCGGGGCGGCTTTTCGCCGACGTTTTCACTGCGCAGAAGCTCAACCGGGTTTGACAGGCCGACCTGGCTTATTGATTTAATAAACAGCAAAAGAAAAATGCCGGCAAACAGCAGCACGGTATACCGCATTGCCGTGGGGTAAATGCTGAAGTCATAGCCTGCGTCGGACTCGACAAAATACGCAAGGCCGAGCGCGGCAAGCTTTGAGAAGGCAACGCCGAGGATAAGACCGAACACCAATGCGATTGCCGCAATGATGAGCGTTTCGCTCAAAAGCACCCTTGCGATATTGCGCTTTCCCATACCGAGGATATTGTACAGGCCGAACTCCTTTTTTCTTCTGCGGATGAGAAACGAATTTGTGTAAAACAGAAACAGTGCGGCGAAAAAGCCGATTACGCCCGCACCCAGACCGAGCACGTTGCCGAGAATCATACCGCCGCGCATACTGTCCAAAAATTCGCCCGTGGACAGCGAAAGCATGATATATGACATTGCGACCATGCCGACGCAGGTCAGGATATACGGCAGATACAATCGGCGGTTATTTTTTATGCCTGTCCAGGCAAGGTGGGGATAGAACAGTGCCTTCATGCCTGCTCACCGCCCGTCGCCAGCATAGTAAGAGTGTCGGATATCTTCTGATAAAGCTGCCTGTCGCTGCTTTCGCCGCGGTAGATCTGGTGGAACACCTCGCCGTCTTTTATAAACAGCACGCGGGAGGCGTGGCTTGCGGCTTTTACGGAATGCGTGACCATGAGGATTGTCTGGACGGAGCGGTTAATTTCGCCGAAGAGTCGCAGCAGCTCGTCGGTTGCTCTGGAGTCAAGCGCGCCTGTCGGCTCGTCTGCAAGGATAATGCGCGGATTTATGATGAGCGCTCTGGCAACGGCCGCACGCTGCTTCTGTCCGCCGGATATCTCATAGGGGTATTTCTTCAAAAGCTCTGCGATGCCCAGCTCCTTTGCGATTGGGACGATGCGGCTGTGCATCTCGTCATAGGTCTTGCCCGTCAGCACCAGCGGCAGGAAGATATTATCCTCAACGCTTAAATTGTCAAGCAGGTTAAACTCCTGAAAAACGAAGCCGAGGTTATCGCGCCGAAACTGCGCCACTTCCGATTCCTTGATATTTGCAAGCTCCCTGCCGTCGAGCATAACCGAGCCCGCCGTAAGCTTGTCGAGCGCCGCAAGGATATTTAAAAGCGTCGTTTTGCCCGAGCCGGATTCTCCCATGATGGCGATATATTCGCCATCCTCGACGCTGAAGTTTACGTTTTTCAAAGCCTCGACCGCATTCGAGCCGAAGCGTGTCTTGTAGATCTTCTTGATTCCCTTTACTTCGAGTAAGCTCATTTCAAAAACCTCCGTTTGAGTTTCTGATGATAATATAGCAAAAGGAAAACCGAAGCTCCATCGAATAAGCTTACAATTTCCCTTTCAAATCTTACGCTTTTGTCACAATCATTCAATCTCAAGCTTTTCCCTGCCAAGCCCGATGCGTATAAGCGTTCCCTCGCCGGGCTTCGACTCGGCGCTTATCGTGTGTCCGAGCTTATCGCATATTCTGCAGCACAGGTACAGACCGATGCCGCTGGCTTTTTTGTCGCTGCGGCCGTTATAGCCGGTGTAGCCGTTTTCAAAGGCCCTCGGCAGATCCTCGGGTGCAATGCCTATGCCGCTGTCCCGAATGCACAAGGTCTTGGGGCGCTCAAGGTACACGGACACCGTACCCTCCTGCGTGTATTTAAGTGCGTTTGACAGCACCTGCTCTATGACAAACGAAAGCCACTTTTCGTCCGTGAGCACCGTCACATTGAGTTCGATGTATTCAAGCCTTATGTGCTTGTTTATAAAGTCTCCCGCGAGCTTTTTCACCGCTCCCCTCACTATGTCGTCAAGCCCGTACTCTTTTATGACATAGTCGGTCGAATCAGAGCCGAGTCGCAAAAACGTAAGCACCATCTCGACATAGCGCTCTATGCGCCCGAGTTCCGATTGCAGCTGCCGTGATTGGGCGCTGTCCGCATTTTGCAGTGCAAGGCGCATGGATGCTATCGGCGTTTTTATCTGATGCACCCACACTGTGTAATAATCCATCATCTCGCGCAGGCTTTGCTCGCTTTTCTCCTCGGCCGCTTCGTGCTGCTCAAGCATGAGCTGAATTATCTCCTGATAGTCGGCCTCTATAATGCCGTCAGGCTCGGGGAATGTGTCGGCAAGCTTTGCGTCAAAGCTCTTTATCCGCTCAAGCTCGGAGTGTTTTTTCTTCGTTCTTGCTATATCCGCCGCGGCAAATACCGAAAGCAGCATGATGCACAGCACCGTGGGATATATGACCGCCTTCAGCGGAAAGCGGTAGAGCACAAACGTCACCGCATAAAGCGCCGCGCACAAAGCAAATGCCAGAAGAGCGCGCCTGTGCTGTTTTATATATGATGCAAGATATCTCATGCGCTCACCCGACTATATAGCCCACGCCGAATTTTGTACCGATAAAATCCTTAAGTCCCGCTGCATCGAGCTTTTTTCGCAGTCTGCCGACATTGACTGTCAGCGTATTTTCGTCAACAAAGCTGTCTGTTTCCCACAGCGTCTCCATGAGCTTTTCGCGGCTGACGACCTTACCCTTGTTCTGCATGAGCGTGAGCAGTATGCGGTACTCGTTTTTCGACAGCTCCACGCGCTCGCCGTTGTAGCTTAAACTGTTGTCGCCGGTGTTCAAAAGCGCGCCCATGTGTTCGAGCACGGGTGCGGACGCTCCGAAATCGTAGGCACGGCGGAGTATTGCCTGCAGCTTGGCGATGAGCACGCTCCGGTCAAAGGGCTTTGCAATAAAATCATCGGCTCCCATGTTCATTGCCATAATAATATTCATATTATCGGATGCAGATGATATGAAAATAACGGGTACGCTGCTTACCCTGCGTATCTCCTGACACCAGTAGTAGCCGCTCATAAACGGCAGTGAGATATCAAGCAGCACAAGGTGCGGCTCAAAGTCCGCAAACTCCGCCATGACATTGCGGAAATCATGCACACAGCGCGGTTGCATTCCCCAGCTTTGGGCGCAGTCGGCTATTCCTCCTGCTATGCCCTCGTCGTCCTCTATTATCAAAAGCTTGTACATTGCGCCTCTCCCCTGCCTTTTTGCATACACGGCAATCGAAAACCTTCAGCTTATTATATCACATTGTCAAGCCACGAAAAATCATTTGCCCCGGCCCTCATCCGCGGGAAAATTTGTTTATATAGAAAAAGCTCCCCGATAGTCAAATACTGTCGGGGAGCCTGCTGTCTTATATTTATCTTTCGGGTATTGTGCCGCCGGTGAGGTTCATGTATTCATCGAAGGTGCACATACGGTCGATGATGCCGTCGTCGGTTATCTCGATTATGCGGTTTGCGACGGTCTGCGTGAGCTGGTGGTCATGGCTGGAGAAGATGATGTTGTATTTAAACGCCTCCAGACCGTTATTCAGGGCGGCGATGCTCTCAAGGTCGAGATGATTCGTCGGCTGGTCGAGCACGAGGACGTTTGCGCCGGTGAGCATCATTTTGCTTATCATGCATCTGACTCTCTCTCCGCCGGAGAGAACCTTCACGGGCTTATAGACATCGTCGCCGGAGAAGAGCATGCGTCCGAGGAAGGTGCGCAGATAGCTCTCGCGCTTATCGTCGGAAAACTGGCGCATCCAGTCCATAAGATCTAAGTCGCAGTTTTCAAAATACGAGTTGTGGTCCTTGGGGAAATAGGCCTGCGTGGTGGACGCGCCCCACTTGACTGTACCTGAATCCGGCTCCTCCTCGCCCATGAGAATCTTGAACAGCATCGTAACGGCAAGCTCATTTTTGCCGATTATCGCTATCTTGTCCTCCTTGCCGACAATGAAGCTTATATTGTTAAGAAGCTTCACTCCGTCAACCGTTTTGCTGACCTCCGTCACAAACAGTCTGTCCTTGCCCGGCTCGCGGTCTGCCTTGAAGCCGACCCACGGATACCGTCTGCCCGAGGCGGGCATTTCCTCAACGGTGAGCTTATCGAGCAGCTTCCTGCGGCTTGTGGCCTGACGGGATTTGCTCTTGTTTGCCGCAAAGCGCGAAATGAAGTTCTGCAGCTCGGCAATCTTCTGCTCGGCTTTTTTGTTCTGATCCTTTATGAGCTTCTGCATCAGCTGGCTGGATTCATACCAGAAGTCGTAGTTGCCGACATACATTTTTATCTTGCCGTAGTCGATATCGACAATGTGCGTGCAGACGTTATTGAGGAAATAGCGGTCATGCGAAACGACGAGAACCGTGCCCTCATAGTCCATGAGGAAATCCTCAAGCCACACGACGCTTGCAAGGTCGAGGTTGTTCGTCGGCTCGTCAAGCAGGATTATATCCGGCGAGCCGAACAGAGCCTGCGCCAGCAGGACCTTGACCTTAAGGCGCGGATCCATATCGCGCATCATCGTGTCGTGATAGTCGGGCGAAACGCCCAGACCCTGAAGGATGCGGCTTGCGTCCGATTCGGCCTCCCAGCCGCCGAGCTCTGCAAATTCCTCCTCAAGCTCCGCCGCGCGGATGCCGTCGGCGTCGTCAAAATCGGGCTTATCGTATATTGCGTCCTTTTCCTTTCCGCAGTCGTAAAGGCGCTGATTGCCCATAATAACGGTGTCCATAACCGTGTAGTCGTCGTACATGTTCTGGTTCTGCTTGAGCACCGACATGCGCTTTTTCGCGGCGATTGTGACCGTACCGGTGGACGGCTCAAGCTCGCCGGAGAGAATTTTTATAAACGTCGATTTGCCCGCGCCGTTTGCGCCGATGATGCCGTAGCAGTTGCCGGGCGTGAACTGCAGGTCAACGCGCGAGAAGAGCACATTTCCCGCAAAATTTATCGAAAGATCATTAACCGAAAGCATTCAAAATACCTCACATACAAAAATCGCGTCTATTCTATCATCATCCGCCCCCGTTGGCAACAACTGTATTGAAAAATCGAAAAATCTGCCCTTGGCGCCCCTATATAAAAACAGCCACACAGTGTGCCGGCTCAGCCATTGCCACCACCCGATGTAAAATCAGAAGAGCGATGTTACGGTTTCGCCATTGCCTCCCCTGTGTAGAAGTGGTGCAGATTGTAAAACCTTTGCTTCAGAGGAAAGATATCTGCGCAGCAGGGGAGTGTGAGGGGTAGCGAAGCGTCGGCGCGGGAGTGAA
Organism: bacterium; assembly: GCA_963590435.1. Classification (GTDB taxonomy): domain Bacteria; phylum Bacillota; class Clostridia; order Oscillospirales; family Oscillospiraceae; genus F23-B02. Next base: position 223 of record CAVAPG010000056.1, on the reverse strand, counting down.
TGACATGCCGGTGGCATGTCAGAGCCGCGCCGTGACCGAGCCGCAGCGAGAAAAGACCCCACTCGAAATCAGATAAACCGCCGTCGAAAAGCTTGATTTATCAAGATTTTCGGTAACAGCATTTTGAAAGCATTCAAAATGCTCGGCGGAAAGCGCAGTCAAAAAGTCCGTGACTTTTTGACAAGCCGGAGGGGGACCGCTTGCGGTGGTGGGGTTGCAGACT
>CAVAPG010000055.1:0-11475 GCA_963590435.1 bacterium | reverse complement strand
TTTGTGAAGCTTGTGCTTCACGAAAAATCTCGCTACGCTCGTCAAAAAGTCTGATATTTCAGACTTTTTTGATGGCTATTATCTGATTTCGAGTGGGGCCTTCGCCCCCTCGAGCTCCCCTGCTGCTCAGCAGTCTTTGCTCTGTAGAATAAGTTTTTTTCAGACCGACAAGAAGCCCGATGCATCGCATCGGGCTTCTTGTTTTTATGGGTTTTATGGAAGAGAGAGGATGAAAGAAAAAATCTGATCTGCTTTGGGATAATGCGAAATTTGGGAGATTATTTAATCTCAAGACGTCTTGCCGCAGGAACTACAGGAGTCTTCTCCGGCATTGTCAGGGTCAGGACGCCGTCATTGTACTCAGCGGTGATTGCCTCGGTATCAATTCCCTTGATATTGAAGCTGCGGCTGAATGATCCGTAATAACGCTCGCGACGGACAAAGCCTTCGCCGTCCTTTTCTTCTTTTTCATCGGCTTTGCGCTCCGCGGAAATTGTCAGGCACTCTTTGTCGATATCAATATTGATATCTTCCTTTTTGAATCCGGGAAGCTCTGCCTCGAGGACATATGCTCCGTCGACCTTTTTAATATCGGTCTTGAAAGCGCTTGCTGCGTCATTCCAGAAGCTGTGGCTCATTTCCTCCAGCTCACGGAAAGGATTATAAGATGCTACTCTGCGATAGCCAAACGGTGTAAGTTCAAACATAATTAATACCTCCTAAAATTTTGGAACCAGACCTAAACTCGTTTCCTTGTTCATGTCTTTTGTTTCTTTATGTATATAAAATAGCATATAATTATGAACAAACTTAGCGAATATTATTAATAAAATGTAAACCTTAGCACTCGCGCGTGTCGAGTGCTAAGGTTTTTGTAAGTTCTATGATAAATCAGGCACCGGCCCGGACAATTCAGGGGGTAATCGGCAATGGAGTGCCGTATCAGTCTATTGAGGTGACCTCAATGACATAGTAGCTTCCGGTTTCCGATGACAGATCGGAAACTATATAGTATATAGATTATTCCTTTTCCTGAATTTCGCCGGAGCGGTAGGCGGCGAGGAGACTTTCGAGGGCCTGGATTCTGCGGCGCATCGGCACGCCCGCATCGCAGTCGGCAATATAGCGGCGGCTTGCAAAGCTCTCGACCAGCACGGCCTCCGACTCGATATCGGCGTTTTCGTCAATAACCGCGGCAACGCCCTCAAAAGGCATATGTGCCTTTATCTTAAGCCCGTGGGAGTTGAAAACCAGCGTATAGCCCGCAATTCCGGTCGTTTTCTGATACGCCTGGCAGAAGCCGCCGTCGATTATGAACAGCTTGCCTCCTGCCTTGATGGGGCTTTCGCCCTTCTTCGCCTTGACGGGGGTGTGGCCGTTTATAATATGCCCGCTCTCGGGATCGAGCCCGAACTCGGAGAGTATCATCCCTGCGGCGCGCTCATCCTCCCAGAAGCTGAAGTATGGGTTTTTAGGCTCTGCCCATGTGCTTTCGTCGTCAACGACGCCGCGCTCAAAGGTATGGAAAACGCGGCCGGAGAACGGACTGTCGTTGCCGCACCAGAGATACCACATCATGTCCAGCGCGGATTCATCGTGCTTTGCCCACGCATTTTTGACAACCATGTCGGCATAATCCATGAGGCTTTTTCCGGAATACCAGACGCCGCCGTGGCGAACGCGTGCAAACTCCCCGTCCTCGGTCATCGGGATGCAGCCGTGATAGAGCAGATTGCCGTTGCAGCAAAGATATGTGCTGCCGACGCGGTAAATAAAGTCCATATGGCGGCGAAGCGCCTGACTGTCGCGGAAGAGATTGATGTATTCACTGACGAGATCCCGCTCATCGTCGTTTAAGCTGTACGGGTCATCGCGGTCTATGGTCGGCCATTTGTCGGTGTTGAGCGGATACACGCCGTCATCGAGGATGACCGTGTTGTTTTCAAAGTCACAGCGTCTGAGCATAAGGCGTGAGTTCATGCCGTAGCCCGGATGGCGCAGAATTACCCTGCCCTCAAGCTTGAAGCCGAGGGTGTTGAGCGCGATGCTGACATTTTCCTTTGTCGCCGCGCCGTAGTATTTGCGTGTGAAATCATACAGCGGCTGAAGCGATATTCCGTAGCGGCGTTCAAGAAGGTTTGCGTTGCCGTAGTCAAGCGAAATTCTAAGCACCGTAAATATACACGCCGGGCTGCCCGATGCCGCGCCGAGCCAGAGAATGTCGTGGTTGCCCCACTGGATGTCTATATTCGGATGCTCCATAAGAGCATCAAGAAGGCGCGCCGGCTCCGGTCCGCGGTCAAATATATCGCCGACAATGTGCAGCTTATCGACAGCCAGACGTTTTATAATATCCGAGAGCGCCGTTATAACATCATCCGTTGCGCCGGTCGATATTATCGATTCGAGTATCGCGTCATGATAGCGCACCTGGTTTGAATATTCATCGCGCTGCATGTGCAGAAGCTCATCGAGCACGAAGCTCCATTTTTCCGGCATCTGCTTGCGGACATAGCTGCGTGTGTATTTGCTTGAAAGAGTCTCCGCCAGGGTGCGCAGCATCGTCAGGATGCCCTTGAGTCTGTCGTGAGTATATTCCCCGGCATCACGCATGGCGGCAAGCTTCTCGTGCGGATAGTATATAAGCGTGCACAGGCTGCGGCATTGCTCCTCCCCTATCTCCTCTTCGAAGAGATTTCTGACCTTTTCGAGTATAACTCCCGAACAGTTATTGAGTATGTGCCGCACCGCGGCGTACTCGCCGTGCAGGTCGCTTATAAAATGCTCCGTGCCCATAGGCAGAGCAAGTATCGCGCTTAAATTAATTATCTCCGAGCAAACGGCCGCCTCGTCGGGATATTTTTCCGCCAGCAGCTCAAGATATTCTCTTGAAAACTCACTCATTTATACATAACCTCTCGTATAATCTTTATAATATCATAACCGCTGTAATTTAATTCATAATATCATAATCAAACCTCATTGACAAGCAAAGGTGAATTATTTAAAATACATTTGATATGAATGTTACAAAGACGAAAACATGGATTATTATTTTCTCCGTGGTGCTTATAATATGCGCGGCGGCTTTCTTCCTGCTCAAGAGTGCCGGCATGCAGGGCACCATAGCGGTCATACGCCTTGACGGCGAGGTTTACAAAGAAATTAATCTTGACACCGTAACTGTCGCATATGACATGGAAATCAAATCGGAATACGGATATAATATACTGCATATCGAGCGCGACGGGATAAGCATCACCGAGGCCGACTGCCGTGATCACATCTGCATCGATCAGGGCAAGGTCAGCACAGCCGGAGTTCCCATCGTCTGCCTTCCGCACAGACTTACGGTTGAGATTGAGGGAGGCGATATCGATGCCTAAGACGAGGAAGCTCGCGCTTATGGCAATGTTCACCGCGGCATCGCTGATCGTTTTCATCATTGAAGCCCAGATACCCGCTCCCGTACCTGTTCCGGGTGTAAAGCTCGGACTTGCGAATATAATCACGCTTATCGCAATGGTCATGCTCGGGCGGCGCGAGGCAGGGCTTATTCTGCTTGTTCGCATCGCAATGGGCAGTATATTCACAGGTGGCGTTTCGGCGTTTATCTTCAGCATTGCCGGCGGCGTTCTGGCCTACGGTGTAATGTGTCTGACCGTAAAGCCATTTTCCGGCAGGCTTTTATGGGTCGTCAGCGTGTTCGGCGCGATTGCGCACAATGCCGGTCAGCTTATCGCATCGGTTATCATAACAAAAACCGCATCGCTTTTCCTCTATGCCCCGATTCTGCTGGCATCTGCCATAATCACCGGCGTGTTCACGGGCCTTGCGGCAATGTATCTCATCGAGCGGCTGGACAAAAGAGTTAAATAGTGTTAGTATATTAACAGAATAAAACATTTTTGATATTAGGAGTATTTAAGAAATGAGCGAATGTACACACGACTGCTCAACCTGCGGTGAAAACTGCAGTGAGCGGGAAGCACAGCAGGATCTGAGCGCAAAGCTCAATCCGGCGGCAAGCGTCAAAAAAGTAATTGCCGTTGTCAGCGGCAAGGGCGGCGTAGGCAAAAGCCTCGTAACCGGTCTTCTGGCGAGCAAAATGCAGAGCCGCGGCTATCAGGCAGCTGTCCTTGATGCGGACATCACCGGTCCGTCCATCCCGAAATCCTTCGGAATCCATGAGCACGCACTGGCAACCGAGAACGCGCTTATCCCCTGCTATTCGAGCAAGGGCACGCAGATTATGTCGGTAAACCTCATTCTCGATAATGAAACCGACCCCGTCGTGTGGCGCGGTCCGGTAATCGCAGGCGTCGTAACGCAGTTCTGGAGCGAGGTTCTGTGGGATAATGTCGATTATATGTTTGTCGACATGCCTCCCGGAACGGGTGATGTCCCTCTGACTGTTTTCCAGTCGCTGCCCGTTGACGGCATTATAATCGTAACCTCACCTCAGGAGCTTGTTTCCATGATAGTCGCAAAGGCTGTGAACATGGCAAAGCTTATGAACATCCCCGTTCTCGGCATTGTTGAGAACATGAGCTATTTCAAGTGCCCCGAGTGCGGCAAGGAGCATGAGATATTCGGTGCAAGCAAGGTCGCGAAGGTCGCAGAGGAATTCGGCATTGAGCACACGGCGCGTCTGCCCATTGACCCCGTTGTTGCCACCATGGTTGACGCAGGCGAAATTGAAAGCATAGACGCCGACGCTCTCAACGAGCTGGCGGACTTCATTGAAAAAGGAGAATAAATCATGATAATCGCAGTATCTTATAAGGACAACGAGATATTTGAGCATTTCGGCCATGCCGAGATGTTCGCAATTTACAAGACAAACGATGATAACACCGAGATGCTCTCTAAGGAAATCGTCGAGGTCAAGGAAACCGGCCACCAGGCAGTTGCCGATCTCATGGACAGCCTGCATGTAGACGCAGTCATCGTCGGCAGCATCGGCGTTCACGCAAGAGCTGCCCTGGCAGCATACGGAATAGTTGCATTTGCCGGATTCTGCGGCAATTCAGATGACGCGGCTGAACTTCTTATGCACGGTCAGCTGCCGTTTTTGTCCGATGAAGAAGGCGGCGGTTGCTCCGGCGGCTGCTCCGGTTGCTCCGGCGGCTGCGGAGATCACAGCCATGAGGACGGCGGAGACTGCGGCTGCGGCGGCAGCTGCGGATGCCATTAATCGATTCGGTTACAGCCGTTATATAATCTTATATAATTCAAAAAGCACAGGCTCGGTTGCTACGGACTGATAACGAAGTATTGAAATACAAATTATCAGGGCATAGCAAGGCTGGAAAGAGAGATACCGAGATTCGTATGTATAAATACATTTCTCGGTATTTTTCTATATATGAGCCGGCAACATCGCCAAGCGCGGTTGACAGGCTTCCTTGCGTACGCGAAGAAGGTGGAATTCCTTATAGGTACAGCATTTGCGGCAGTTTTGATGGTGCTTCAAAGCTACCAAATGGGTCTGTTTTTCAGCTGATTGTTTGGCAACCTTGCCTTTAAGATTTATCCGCACATTCGATTTACCTTCCTGTTTTCCCTATAATTACAGTGAAATCAAAAAGGAGGGCAATCAACATGGACAAGTATATTTTCGACGAGAATAACGGGCTTTGGTATGAGTTGCAGGGGGACTATTATCTGCCCTGCCTGAAACTGTCGGATGAGGAACAACAACCAATTGGAATATGGGGGCAGCGGCACAGGCGGTATTTGAAAGAAAAACACAGAGTGCTTTACGCCGAACTGCTAACAAGTGGCAGATTGAGCGGTTATCTTGCGGATATTGACCGACAGGCAGAAGAAATGTTCTCTCTGCTGATAGCGCAGATGGCAGAAGCTGATGGCATTACCGAAAAGCTGAAAGCCGAAGATCAGATGGTATGGGTCATGCGGATGGAAAACATACGCAGCAGAGCAGAGGAAGTTGTGAATGCCGAGATAATTTATAACTGAACCGATAATCGCCGAGATTGATCTAATGACATTTCTCGGCGATTGTTTTATTCTTCATACTTTTACCACTGCCATTTAGTATTTAGATGGAATGCAGATATGCGCTGCCTATGTAATTATAGGTTGATTTTCACCTACTATTTGTGTATACTATTGATGAGGTGATTTATATGACTTTCGATACAGGGATGATCGTAACAGCAACTGAGGCGAACCAGAATTTTTCGAAGGTTGCCCGTATGGCTGAAAGCAAGGGCCGTGTAGTTGTTTTTAAGAACAACCGCCCGAAGCTCCTTGTTATTGATTTGGATACTGAGCCGCAGATAGAGATGAGTGAAGACGAGAAGTTGGATTTTGTTGCCGCGCGTATTCTGAAAGAGCATAAGGCGGCCTTTGAGGAGTTGGCGAAATGATCAAGTTTTCAAAGGAAAAAGTTCTATTGCTGCACAAAATCCTTGCCGAAGCTACCGGCGGCAGTGTCGGCGTCAGAGATGAGGCGTTATTGGATTCTGCGCTTGAAAGCGCTTTTGCCGGCTTTGGCGACAGAGAATTTTATCCGACGAAAGAAGAAAAGGGCGCCCGTCTCGGTTTTGCGCTTATCTCCAATCATGCATTTGTGGATGGCAACAAGAGAATCGGCGTGTATGTAATGCTGTCATTTCTGGAGATGAACGGGATCCGCATAAAATGCACTGACGAGGAAATTGTCGCAATAGGGCTCTCCACCGCAGATGGCAGCATGTCCTATGAAGAGCTGCTGCAGTGGGTCATTGATCACAAAGCCTGAGCTTTTGTTTTGGCGGAGCTTGTGAATGCATATAATTCAGCAAAATCACCAAGATTGGTCTGAACTGACCTTTCTTGGTGATTTTGTTATTTTCCACATAATGAAAAAGTAGAAAAGTTAAACACAGTCACTTTCATATTAGTAAGTATGGCATCGTCCCTTGAGAGTTATGAACCATGCTATACAAGAATCCATAACCTATGAGAAAAAATATCATGACAGCAAGCGGAATTTTTGTACCTCTTTCTGTATTTTTAAGCACTGAGCCATGCGGTATTGGAGGGCTCTCGGCTCCATATAGTCGGCAGTGCCGGTCAGGACATACGCTTCATCGCTGCACCTCATTTTTTCGCACAGACTCGCCGTGTAATCCGTCATTGGAATGGTGCGGACGGATGTGCCGCTTTTCGGTGTGCCGATTAAAATCTTTGTGCGACTTATGCCGTCGGGGTCGGTGTCACGCAGCCGCTGAAGCGTTGCGCTTATGCGCATGGTTTTCTCGGCAATATTTATATCCTTCCACTTGAGCGCGGACAGCTCACCGATTCTTATTCCGGTCAGCAGCATGAGCAGAACGCCAAACTTGCAGCTGTCCATATATCTTCAAGAAGATACTTGGCGAAACGCTCCTGCTCATTGTGCGACAGCACACGGGGCTCCTTTTTCGCGTCCTTGGGATAGCTTATATCTATCTGCGCAAGCGGCACTGCCGAGTGCTTTGAGGCGTATTTCATAACACTGCGCAGAACGATCAGAATATCCTGCACGGTTTTCGCAGACAGCTTATCCTCGGTGAGAAGCTGATGGACAAACGCTTCGACCACTGCATCGCTTATCCCCGTCGGGAAGCACGCTCCGAGCTTCGGCTTAATGTGCTTTCGCAGTATAGCCTCATATTTAATATAAGTGGACTCCCGCACGCTGTCTCGCTTGAAACGCAGCCATTCGTCACAATAAAACGAGAATCGATGCTTTGAAATAATCACGGACGGCGTCTTTCCAGTTAAAAGCTCAGCTTTAATTTTCATGACTTTATCCTTTGCCTCACGGTATGTCCTGCCGTAGCAGAAGCCGTATTTGATTTTTCCGGACAGCTCTCGTCCTTTCACATACCGAGCCTCCCAGCGCCCGTCCTTGCGCTTAAAAATGTTTTCGCCTTTTGACATTTTACCTGCCTCCGATGTTTATTTTCCCTTGCGGGACAGCTCCATTTTAGCGAAAACATCTGTTTTAATCATGACTGCCGCTTTGACTGCGAAAATTTTCTTATCAGGAAAAGTTTTGAGCAAAATACTGCCATATTCTACAATGTTTCAAAAAAATGTTCATCTTTTTCTCCCAAGATATTGCTTTTGTGATTAGGATATGATAAGATATACCCATACTTGTGACTTGACATTTGTATCGCAGAGTGACCCACTCTGCGAAATTTTTATGTGTTTCCGCTGAAATGGAGCACAATAAGCATAGTAAAAAAGCACATTCACTGTCGAATGTGCGGATATAGTGAAAGCCCGATGAGCACAGGAAAAAATCTGACGCTCATCGGGCTTTTTTCGTTTTATTGGTGTTTGTTTGATGAAAATATGCTAAAATATTTAAAAACTCAGGAACAATCGTGGCTTGCTTGCGGCGTTAATTTTTAGAGGGTTCTTACCTCGGGAAAGGAGGAAACGAAAATGCCAATAATGTTAAAGAGAAAGGGCGGCTCGGTCACACCGTTTTGCAATGCCGAGTATCTCCCGTTCTACTATTTCATCCCGCAAAGCATTCTGTCCCGCTGCGGTGCCGAACTGAACGCCGTTCCGAGAAATCCGCAGAAGCTGCTGCATGACCGAGTGGCGTGTGAGCTCGTTGAGAGCGACCTGTTCCGGCTTCTCATCATCGATGCCGCAGCATTCATGGTCTGGCCGTATATGGGCTTTACCGAATATATGGAAGTTTACTCCGGCTACGACCCTGCATGGCGGCTGGCGCACTGTCCGGATTACTGGATCAAAGGTCTGACCGATGAGGGCGTCATTGCTCCGGCGGAAGAGTTTCTTCGGAACTGCCATTCGGAACTGGGCTATGTTTCGGAGAGCGAAATAGATACTTATCTGCGCCATGTTGTGCCGAAGGTGATGAAGGAGCACGGGCTTGACGAGGTTATTCGAGTAGCACGGGAATATCCATGCTTTGAGGACTTCGACTTTCGGAAGAGCAATAAGAAAACGGACCTCATCCGAAAGTGGTACCACACCCGCACCAAGCACCCGATGATCTCGCTTGAAGGTTTTCGGGAAGCCTATGCCAATGCTCACGGCGGCATGGAGTACGACGAGCCGGATCCGACGCAGAATGTGGAGGACACGGTCGTGGCACAGGAGCTGGTCGATGCGTTCAAGGCGACGCTCAGTGAAAAGGATATGCAAATACTTGAGATGCGCATGAACGGCTGCACGCTTGAGGAGATTGCCGAAAAGCTCGGCTACAAAAACCACAGCGGCGTTCTCAAACGGATACGCAGGATCGGGCAGGCTTACGAAGCCTTCACCGGCGTAGATTACGGCTTTGAGAACGACAAAATCATCGGATAACACCTACTGAATTCGGTAGGTGTTATTTTTTATGCCCTGCGAGGTGTGTCTTAGAACGGTGTCCCTAAGTATAACGAGCATCGGATTTTGCCGTACAAAATCCACTCAATCCACACCGCTGTCGAGTGTGGACTTTACCCATGGGACACCCCTGAATACCCCGTTCTATAGGAGGAATGAAAAATGAAAGTTAACAAAACTGCCCGGCTGGAAATGCGCGTCCGTCCGGGAGATAAAGCGAAAATCGTGAAAGCCGCAAAGCGCAGCGGCACATCCGTTGCGGAATATGTTGTCGGGTGCTGTAAGGCACACCCGCCGAAAGAGAAGCCGCCGGATGAATTCTGGAATCTTCTCAACGAACTTTATACCGTCCTTGATGAGCTGTCGCCGGAGAAACGAGAGAATCTGGCGCAGCTCATTTTGCGTTTACAGGAGGCGGTCTGATGGCGACCACAAGTCTTTGGCATATAAAGGGTCGGCTTGGCGACCTCATAGATTATGTTGAAAATCCGGACAAGACCGTGCCGAAAGGAACGGAGGATTTCTTCAATGTTTTCGACTATGTCCGCCGTCCGGATAAAACCGACACTCAATATGTGGATGCCATCAACTGCCGCAAGGAGATAGCTTTGCAGCAGATGATACTGACCAAAAAGCAATACGGCAAAACAGATAAATATATTGCGTGGCACGGGTATCAGAGCTTCAAGGTGGGCGAGGTCACGGCGCATGCTGCCCACGAGATTGGGCTGAAGTTAGCTTCCGAAATGTGGGGAGACCGATTTCAGATTGTGGTCACGACACATCTGGATAAGGAGCATATCCATAATCACTTTGCTTTCAATTCCGTCTCATTCCGAGACGGCGGCAAGTACAACTATTCCAAAAAGGAGCAGCAGCGGCTGCGGGATGTTTCCGACCGTCTCTGCCGGGAATACGAGCTTTCCGTAATTGCCCATCCGCATAAGGCACCGTCACGACCGGTGTGGTTGGATGAGAAAAGCGGAAAGCCCACCCGCTACAATGTGTACCGAAAAGATGTTACCGCCGCCTTTTCGGAGAGCACGACCGTGCAGAATGCTGAGAGATATTTGCAGCGGCTCGGATATATTACGGATTTCAGCGGCGTTCACTGGAAGATACGCCTGCCGCAGTATGAGCACTTTACCCGACTCGACACATTGGAGGAACGGTGGACGCAGGATTATCTGCGCAAGCACATGGGGCGAAACGCTCCCTATGGCAGTCGCAGAGCAAAGGTCGTGTTTTCACCGTATATGCCATACCAATACCAAAATTATTATACGCCATTTGTTCGGACGAGCCATATCTACCGCTTGTATCTGTACTACTGCTTTGAACTCGGGATACTTCCGAAGAATCAGTGCTACACGCCGGTAAGCCCGTATCTGCGTGAAGACCTGCGCAAGCTCGATGAATATACGGCGCAGGTGGACTATATGTATTCTAACCGCATAGAGACGCTGGAGGATTTATACGAAGATCGCGCATCTCTGGAGGGTCGGCTTAACGATTTAACGGCGCAGCGCACAAAGCTGCAGAACAAAATACGCAGGGCATCGCCCGAAGAGAAGACAGCATTACGCCGTGAAAAATCCAAGCTGACCGAAGAAATTACGGATATACGCAAGGATCTGAAATGTAACCGAGCCATAGAAAAGCGTTCCGTGCATATACAGGACACGCTGGATCGGATCACCGCCAACGAGGAGCGTGCCGTCGGGCGTGATGCTCCGCAGCAGAACAATATTACAACGAAGAAGAAAGAGAGGACTTACGAGAGATGAAAAATACAATTAAAACACCGGTAGCAATTCCGGTTATAAAATTGCGAGCCTTTGACGGCCACCCGTTCAAGGTCAAGGACGATGACGAAATGAATATGCTGATTGAAAGCATACAGACGCAGGGTATTCTTTCACCGTTAATCGTCCGACCCATTGAAAACACAGATGAATACGAGGTAATAAGCGGACACCGCCGCTTACACGCAGCAGTTAAGGCAGGGATTACAGAAGTCCCTACCTTAATTTATGCCCTTGACAGGGATGCCGCCGCCATTGCCGTGGTGGACAGCAATCTGCACCGTGAGCACATTTTACCGTC
>CAVAPG010000054.1:0-12048 GCA_963590435.1 bacterium | reverse complement strand
TCATTACTTCGATTTTCTTTATTTTTGCTCTACCCCAACTATTGACACAGAGCCATAAATGTTTGATCAGCTTGGTTCCTATTTGGCAAGCGAAATTTTTTCCGCCCGCTTTTTGCCGTAGATGATTATGCCGACAAGATATGCAGCCGCGCAGACAGCGCCGACAATGTAGGCCGCAGTCCAGGGGAGGTTGAAGCCTATGGTTGCATTCATAATATAGGTGATGGTGATGAATGCGTAGAACGCGCCCGGGATAAGGGGCATCCATGCCCACTTGCTCTTGCCGTTTTCGAACATCCAGACTGCGATGGCGACGAATGCAAACAGTGCCAGCGTCTGGTTTGCCCATGCGAAGTAGCGCCACAGAATATTGAAGCCGTCCTTATTGAACTTTGCCCATACGAGGATGCCGGCAACAAGTGCGAAGATTATAGCCGAAAGGGCAAGGCGCTTGCCGTTGGTGTCCTGCTTGATATGCAGGGAGTCTGCCACTGTCAGACGAAGTGCGCGCAGTGCCGTATCACCCGAGGTGATAGGCAGAACGATGACGCCCAGCAGGGCGATGATGCCGCCTACATTGCCGAGGATATTCTTGCAGACGATGCCGACTGTCTGGGTTGCCAGGGATGCGTTTGCCTCCTGAAGTCCGAGGTTGTAAACGCCCATTGCGCCTGCCGCCCATACCATTGCGATGAAGCCCTCGAGGATCATCATGTTATAGAATGTGTTGCGGCCCTGACGCTCGCTCTTCATTGTACGGGAGATGATAGCCGTCTGAGTGGAGTGGAAGCCGGAGAGTATGCCGCAGGCAACGGTGACGAAGAATATGGGAATAAAGTGACCGGTTGCGAAGTAATCGCCGTAGTTGAACACGCCGTTGTAGCACCAGGCACTGTCCCAGACCTCAAGAAGAGGATAGCCCTTGGCAAACAGGCCGATGAAAACGCCTACCGCGGAGAACAGCAGGATAGCGCCGAAGACGGGGTAGATGCGGCCGATAATCTTATCAATGGGGAATACAGTCGCGCACAGATAGTACAGGAATATGACGCCGTAGATGACCCAAGTCGAGGTTGCGGTGGCATCGCCCGAGAAGTTGAACACCTGGGTTGCGGCAATGTCGCCGGGGGTGTAGATAAACACAGCACCGACAAGCAGCAGGAGCAGGCATACGAAAATGTTGTAGATCGTGAATATGCCCTTATTGGTATATTTCTTTACCATGTCGGGCATCTGGGTGCCGCCGTCGCGCAGGCAGATCATGCCGGAGAAATAGTCGTGCATTGCGCCGCCGATGACGTTGCCGATAGGAATGGTGATAAAGGCAATAGGTCCGAACAGGATGCCCTGTATAGGTCCGAGAATCGGGCCGGTACCGGCGATGTTCAAAAGGTTGATGAGGGCATTTTTCCAGCCCTTCATGGGAACGTAGTCAACTCCGTCATTTTTTGTGTAAGCCGGAGTCTGACGGTCATCAGGTCCGAAGACTTTTTCACAGAGTTTGCCGTAAAGCGCCGCTCCTACAAAAAGCACAACAAGACCGATTAAGAATGTTACCACAATGTTTCCCTCCTTTGAGAATGATAACTGTTTCGGCGTAATTTACTACGCCCTGATGCCTGTTATTTTAATATCATAGTTGTTAAGTTTCTATATCTATACACGCAATATTCGTTAAGAAATTGTTAAACTTCATGATTTGTTAATATTTTGATTGAATATGTTCAAAAAAATTCCTGCCGCGTTATTACAGCAGGATATTTATATTATTCTCTGTTGAATTCCCGAAGCTCAAGGCCCGGATTTTTCGTCAGCGCCCAGTTTACACACCATTCGGATGTAAACAGCAGAAGATTGTTTCCGCGGAAGTCCTGAACCCATTTGGTGTCGCTTGTGAGATTGAGATCATTCGGATTCAAACCCTCGTTGTCAATCCAGCGGACGACCTCGTACGGCATATTGCGGCGGCGGACATCGACGCCGTATTCGTTTTTGAGTCTGTACTCAAGCACCTCAAGCTGAAGTATGCCGACAACGCCGACGATAATCTCCTCAACGCCCGTAAACGGCTCATGGAATATCTGTATTGCGCCCTCCTGGGCAATCTGCATGATGCCCTTTTCAAATTGCTTGCGCTTCATTGTGTCGATACGTTCAACGCCGGCGAATATCTCCGGCGCAAAGGTCGGGATTCCCTCAAACTCAAGCTTCATGCTCTTATCGCAGATTGTATCGCCTATGGAGAAGATGCCGGGGTCGAACACGCCGATTATATCTCCGGCGTAGGCCTCATTTATTATTGCCCTCTCCTGCGCCATGAGCTGCTGTGGCTGAGCAAGGCGGATGGCTTTGCCGCCCTGAACGTGGAAATATTCCTTATCGCGCTCAAACTTGCCGGAGCATATGCGCATGAATGCAATTCTGTCGCGGTGGGCCTTGTTCATGTTCGCCTGAATTTTGAACACAAATGCGGAAAATTTATCGCAGAACGGATCCACGATCTCGTCGCCTGCCTTGCGCGGCAGGGGCGGCATAGTCATATCGAGAAAACGCTCCAGGAACGGCTCGATGCCGAAGTTGTTGAGCGCAGAGCCGAAGAACACGGGACTTAGCTTACCGTCACGAACCAGGTCTATATCAAATTCATAGCCTGCACCGTCAAGCAGCTCGACATCATCGCACAGGGTTTTGCGCAGCTTCTCTCCGATAAGACTGTCAAGCGTTTCGGTGTCGTCAAGGCTGCATTCGATGGCCTTTATCTTATCCTGACCGCGGTGGAATTCGTTGAACGCGAGTATCTCGCGCTTTTCCCTGTCATACACGCCCTTGAAGTCAATGCCGCAGCCTATGGGCCAGTTTATCGGATATGTTCCGATGCCGAACTCCTGTTCAAGCTCCTCCATAAGATCGTACGGGCTTCTTGCCTCTCGGTCGAGCTTGTTTATAAATGTGAAGATCGGGATATTGCGCATGGCGCATATCTTGAACAGCTTTCTCGTCTGCGGCTCGATACCCTTTGCAGCGTCGATAACCATAACCGCGCTGTCGGCTGCCATGAGCGTTCTGTACGTATCCTCGGAAAAGTCCTGGTGTCCCGGAGTGTCGAGGATGTTTATGCAGTAGCCGTTATATTCAAACTGCATGACGGATGAGCTGATGGATATTCCACGCTGCTTTTCAAGCTCCATCCAGTCGGAAACCGCATGGCGAGCGGTGGCCTTGCCCTTGACAGAGCCGGCAAGCTGTATCGCCCCACCGTACAGCAGCAGCTTTTCCGTAAGCGTTGTTTTGCCGGCGTCAGGGTGCGATATTATCGCAAACGTTCTGCGCCGTTCTATTTCCTTTCTTATGTCAGCCATATATGCTTCTCTCCAAATAATTTTCAGTCAATTTTATATGATACCATATACTTTGCATAAAAGCAAAATTTTTCGATGAAAAAACCGCCGAGCGGCGGTTTTTGCTGTCAGTTGATACCGAGCGCCGATATGACTACTCCTGTATCACGCTCACTATCTTTGTCGGTGTGGGATCTGCCTTATGGCGGATGCGGCTTATGACCATGGCAAGGGCAACTCCGATAAGCGCCGCGGCAAAGGCCGCGATTACGCATGCCCCCTCGCCCAGCGACATTGCGTCGGCGATAAGATAACCCGCAAATAGCATGATAAGCGGCAGGATATATATTGCCAGTGCGCCTTTCAGGACGCCCTTGGTTGGGGTTTCAATCATAACATGCTGGCCGCAGCGCGCGCCGATGGGATTTTGCACAACGGACTTCATGAGGTTATCGTATTTGCACTCGTTGCACTGACTGCAGTCGCCTCCGCAGATTGCCATGCGCTCCACAACGACCTCGGCAAGACCGTCATCGCGAATTTTTGTAATTATAGCTTCCTGTAGCATTTTTTGCATCACCTTTGCAGATTATACACCCTAATATTTCTTGTAGCAAGTGGGTGATTATGATATACTTTCGGTAAAGTGAAAAGTGAAGATATAAGATAGCGCATATAATCCTAATAAGGAGGGGGACGCTGTGCCGAGTGTACTGAGTCTGAAGAAAACAAACTGCAAAAACTGCCACAGATGTATAAGAAAGTGTCCGGTCAAGGCCATTCGCTTCACGGGGCATCAGGCGCATATCATAAGCGATGAGTGTGTCCTGTGCGGTCAGTGCTTTGTCGTGTGTCCGCAGGAGGCAAAGGAGATTATAGACGACAGAGAGAAGGTCAGCGTGATGCTCAAGGGCAGCGCGCCGGTAATTGCCAGCTTCGATCCGTCATTCTATGCCTGCTGGGAAAACTGCGGCGCAAACTCCATGCGCAAGGCGCTTATCGAACTCGGCTTCACCGATGCCGAGGAGACCGCTATAGGCGCAACTATTGTCAAGCGTGAGTATGAGCGTATGCTCAGGGAGGGCAAGCAGGATGTCATCATAACCTCCGCCTGCGCCTCGCTTAATCTGCTGATAGAAAAGCATTTTCCGGAGCTGCGGCAGTATCTCGCGCCGGTCGTATCGCCTATGATTGCCCATGCGATGGACATCAAGCGCAGAAATCCCGAGGCCAAGGTTGTATTTATCGGCCCCTGTGTTGCAAAGAAAGAGGAATATCTCGGAACATGCGTCGACGCCGTGCTCACATTTGAGGAGTTTGACCAGATGCGCATGTCCGCCGGCATTGAGATCGAAGCCGAATTCGGCGAAAGCTTCGCCGGAAGGGCGCGCAGCTTCCCTCTCACGGGTGGCATAATAATGAGCATGGACACCGAAGGCACAGGATATCAGTGCCTTGCGACAAATGGCCCGAAAAACTGCATGAACGCACTCAACGACCTGAAAAACGGCAACATTCACAAGTGTTTTATAGAGCTTGCCATGTGCGACGGCAGCTGCATTGACGGTCCGATAATGGAAAAATACATAAACTCGCCGATTCGCCATATGTGGTCTGTCATGCGCAATGTCGGCAAGGAGGACTTTGATGTTCCGCAGCCGGCACTGGAGTCTCTTGCGGCGCAATATATAGGCACCCCGGTTCAGAAACGTATGCCGAGCGAGGAGGAAATACGCGAGATACTCGCGCGTCTGGGCAAGACCTCGAAGGCCGATGAGCTCAACTGCTCCTCCTGCGGATATAATTCCTGCCGCGACAAGGCCATCGCAATCTACCGCGGCACCGCCGACTACAGCATGTGCCTGCCGTTTATCATGGACAGGGCGCAGCGCTTCAGCAATAAGATTCTCAACAACATGCCCAGCGGCGTCGTTGTCGTAAACGAGGACCTCGAAGTGCAGCAGCTGAACAAAACCGCGCTTAATATGCTCAACATAAGCCACGAATCCGATGTTCTCGGCGACAGCGTAGTGAGAATTCTGGACACGGCGCCGTTCTTCACCTGTCTGGAAACCGGCAAGACCGTGAAAAAATTGCGCAGCTATTTTTCCGACTATGAAAAATATTTCGAGCAGACCATAGTTTACGACCGCTCCTCAAAAATCCTCATCGATATAATAACCGATATCACGGAGGAAGAGGAAGAGGCTATGCGCCGCAAGTCGATAAGTCAGCACACGGCAGAGGTTGCCGACAACGTCATTGAAAACCAGATGCGTATAGTTCAGGAGATTGCGTCCCTGCTCGGCGAGACCACAGCCGAGACGAAGATTGCCCTGACAAGATTGAAGGAGTCGCTGAGCCTTGAAGAAAAATAATCTTTGCAGCGAAGTCGCATACATGAGTCTCAATCACGACGGCGAACAGCTGTGCGGCGATCACGTTGAGGTTGTCGAAAACGAAAACAACACCATTGTTGTCCTCGCCGACGGACTCGGCAGCGGAGTTAAGGCAAATATACTGTCCACGCTTACCTCAACGATAATTTCCACCATGCTCGCCGCGGACCTTGACATCCGCGATGCCGTCGAGACCATTGCCGACACGCTTCCCGTATGCTCGGAGAGAAAGACCGCATTTTCGACCTTCACCATCATAAAGCTGGACGACAGCACTCACGCGGATGTAATCCAGTATGAAAATCCGAATGTCATACTGCTTCGCAAGGAGCAGCTTTATGAATTTCCGCTTTCGGAGATAACCATCGGCGAGAAGACCATATACCGCTCAAGCGTTGAGCTGTGCGACGGCGATGTTTTCATCGCAATGTCCGACGGGGTGCCCTATGCCAGCGATAACGGTGTGCTCAACACCTCATGGGACAGGCAGGCCATTGCCGATTTTATGGCGCCGCTGAGCGATTCCGGGCTGACTGCAAATGTTCTGTCGAACATTCTCATGGAGGAGGTCAACAAGCTCTACGGCGGAAAGCCCTTTGATGACGCAACAGTGTGCGTTGTGAAAATCCGCCAGAGGCAGACCGTCAACATTGCTGTCGGTCCGCCGGAGAGCATCGATGACAATCATCGCATGATGGCACTGTTTTTCGCAAAAGAGGGCAAACACATCACCTGCGGCGGCACGACATCGAAAATTGCCGCAGAATATCTGCACACCGCGGTTCACACCGATTTCAGCACCCCCGACCCCGACATTCCGCCCATATCGCACATTGACGGCGTGGATCTTGCAACAGAGGGCATCATAACCGTCGACCGCATACTGGCCTACTCCAAGGAGTACGTCGAGGATAACAGGAGCTTTGAAAAATGGTATTACAAAAAAGACGGTGCATCGATCGCCGCGCGCATTCTCTTTGAAGAGGCAACGGATATAAACATGTTCATCGGTCACGCCGCAAACCCCGCACACGCCGACCTTCCGATTAACTTCAATGTCAAGATGCAGATACTCAAGCAGCTTTCGAAAAATCTCAGAAAAATGGGCAAGCGGGTTAAAATTTACGATTTCTGATACGAAAAACGAGGTCAATTAAGACCTCGTTTTTTCAGATTCTAATATCATCTTTTCTGACTTTTTCCCACTCAAAGTCCGGCAGAAGCTCCGATGCCGTACACGGCGAGCCGTCGGAAATGCCGACAAGTCCGGCAAGATAGCCGATTATCTCCTCCGGTGTATGCCTTTGCAGAAGCTGCTGCGCCGTCGTATCCCCGTAACGCTTTGACAGCTTCCTGCCGTCGGCGCCGACTATGAGCGGCGCGTGAATATACTGCGGCACAATGCCGCCGAGCTCGGATATAAGCCATATCTGCCGCGCCGTTGAGCTTATAAGATCACGCCCGCGCACGACGCGAGTAACTCCCATGTCGGCATCGTCAAACGAAACGGCAAGCTGGTAGGCATAAACGCCGTCGGAGCGTTTTATTATAAAATCTCCCGTATCGGCAAGGTTTTCGGTGCGTTTTCCGAAAAGTCCGTCGCTGAATTCAATAACAGCATCGGGGACCTTTATCTTCCACGCGGCCCGCTTTCCCGAGCGCTCAAGCTCACGCCTTTGTGCGGCGCTCAGATATCTGCATCTGCAGCTCGGGTCACGGTGCTGCTCACCCGGATGCGGCGCCGAGGCCGCCAGGCGCTCACTTCTGCTGCAATAGCAGGGATAGAGCATATCGCTGTGAAGCAGGAGCTCAAAGACCTCGTCGTATTTATCACCTCGTCTGCTCTGGCAATAGTCCTCGCCCGGATATCCCTCGTCCCAGTCAAGTCCCAAAGCTTTGAGTGCATCGGCTATGCCTGTTGCGCACTCAAGGCTGCTGCGGTCGGGATCAAGATCCTCCATGCGGAATATAAGCCGTCCGCCCGAGCTTCTTGCGTCAAGCCATGTCAGAAGACTTGTCGCCAGATTTCCGATATGAAGCTGTCCGCTCGGTGACGGGGCAAATCTTCCCGTCACGCCATGATTAACGCCCATATTACCACCAACGCCGAACCGAACAATCTTCGGCTGTAAAATTTAAATCCTTCTGCCGAGCACCGGCATTTTCTTCGATAATTTTACAACGGCCTGCATGAATTTGCAACGAAAAACGGAGAGTGCGAAACGCACTCTCCGTAGTTTATTGCTTTGTTTTCGGGAATCAGACGATGCCCTGTGCCATCATTGCATCAGCAACCTTGAGGAAGCCTGCAACGTTTGCGCCGACCATCATGTCGCCGGGCTTGCCGCACTCGATGGAAGCCTTCAGGCACTCCTGGAAGATGCTCTGCATGATGCCCTTGAGTTTTGCGTCGACTTCTTCGAAGGTCCAGCTGTAACGCATGGAGTTCTGGCTCATCTCAAGACCGGAGGTAGCAACACCGCCTGCATTGGAAGCCTTGCCCGGGGTGTAGAGCAGGCCTGCTGCGTTGACTGCTTCGATTGCTTCCGGAGTCAGAGGCATGTTTGCGCCTTCGAACACTGCGAATGCACCGTTTGCGATGAGGGCCTTTGCGCCTTCAAGATCCATCTCGTTCTGAGATGCGCAAGGCATAGCGATGTCGCACTTTACGTTCCAAATGTTCTTGCAGCCTTCAACATACTGGGAGCCGGGAACCTCGTCAGCATAGACGGAGATGCGAGCTCTTCTCTTCTGCTTGATGTCGAAGAGGACTTCGAGGTTGATGCCGTTGGGATCATAGATATAGCCCTTGGAGTCGCTCATTGCAACGACCTTGCCGCCGAGCTCGATGCACTTTTCTGCTGCGTACTGAGCAACGTTGCCGGAGCCGGAGATAACAACGGTCTGTCCCTCGAAGGACTTGTTGTGGTAATGCAGAACTTCGTCGGAGAAGTAGCAGATGCCGTAGCCGGTAGCCTGGGTACGAGCCAGGGAGCCGCCGTAGGTGAGGCCCTTGCCGGTCAGGACGCCGCCCTCAAAGCGGTCGACGATCTTCTTGTACTGGCCGTACATGAAGCCGATCTCACGAGCGCCGACACCGATGTCGCCGGCAGGAGTATCGGTGAACTGGCCGATGTGACGGTACAGCTCGGTGATGAAGCTCTGGCAGAAACGCATAACCTCAGCATCGGACTTGCCCTTCGGGTCGAAGTCGGAGCCGCCCTTGCCGCCGCCCATGGGGAGGGTGGTCAGGGAGTTCTTGAGGATCTGCTCGAAGCCGAGGAACTTAACGATGGAAAGGTTGACTGAAGGATGGAAGCGAAGACCGCCCTTGTAAGGTCCGATTGCGGAGTTGAACTGTACACGGTAGCCGCGGTTTACCTGAACCTTGCCGTTGTCGTCAACCCAGGGAACACGGAACATGATAACGCGCTCAGGCTCTACGAAACGCTCGATGAGGCCTGCTGCTTCCCATTCGGGATGCTTGGGAACGACGAGCTGAAGGCTCTCGAAGATCTCTTCGACTGCCTGAAGGAACTCGGGCTCACCGGGATGGTTCTTCTGAACATCCGCAAGAACGCGCTGAAGGTATTCGTTAGTAATCATTGCTTTTTCTCTCCTATGAAAAAAATTATTAAACAATATTTCGGTGAAGATACATTTCCACCGCCTCAAATTTTATTACTATTGCCCCCAAGATACAATTATGAGATGTTACAAAAATATAGCCCAAAAAATCGTCAAATTGCACCAAAAAATACGCAGTTAGCGCTGTATCCCCCCTCTTGGCCGCCATAATTGCGCCTATTGAGCGACATATTGACATGTTATTAACGGACTTGATTTTTCGTTTATAAAAAAACTAATAAAAAGCTCTTGACATATTATGCATTCGCGTGTATTATCATAATCGCCAAATGCAATTGCATAATTTAATTTACGGAGCAATGCAAATGAGTGATAACTGCGACGCACCGGATATGAAAAATCACCGGCAGCCGTTTGGGTCGCCGGTGAGGTGAAAAGATAAAGTTTATTTAATTAATCAGACTACCACGAAGAACTTAAGCAGGAACAGTGCCGAAAGAACATATGTGAGAACCGAGACCTGCTTTGCCTTGCCGGTAAACAGTGCCACGACGGAGTAGGAGATAAGCGCCATGCCTATGCCGTGGCCGATTGAGCCGGTGATCGGCATGAAGATGAGCATGAGCGATACGGGGATGACCTGAAGAATGTCGTCCCAGTCGACCTTTTTAAGTCCGCTGAGCATAAGAATGCCGACATAGATAAGCGCGGCACTGGTTGCAGGGGCGGGTATCACGGCGGCGATAGGTGCGATGAACATGCAAAGCAGGAACAAAACGGCTGTAGTCAGCGATGTAAGTCCTGTGCGGCCGCCTGCCTCAACTCCGGAGCCGGATTCGATAAATGTCGTAACGGTCGATGTTCCAAGGCATGCGCCTGCGACCGTGCCGATGGCGTCTGCCATCAGTGCCTCTTTCATTTGCGGCATGTTTCCGTCGGCGTCGAGCATATTTGCGCGTGCGGCGGTGCCGACGAGGGTTCCGATGGTGTCGAACATATCGATCATACAGAAGGTGATGACAAGTGCGATGGCGGTGAACCAGCCGATGCTTATGAAGGTCTTGAAGTCGAATTTAAAGAAGGTGGTGTTGAGCATATCCGAAAGCGGCGGAACAAACGATGCCGTTGCAAGCGACTCAAACGGATTGGTATCGAGGAAGATGAAGCTTCCGCCCCAGTAGATTATGCAGGAGATGAACATGCCGAGGATTACGGATGCTCTGACCTTGTGGTGATTGAGGATGACAATTGCGAACACGCCCACGAGCATGGTGACGACATAGAGCACCATCTGCGGATACGCACTGCCGACGGTATCCTGCGCAACTGCAGGTGAAAGGCTTCCGAAGAACGTCGACAGGACATAGAACGGGCCGCCGTTTTCGCTGTAGATTCCGGCGTTTGAGCCGAAGCCTATGTTAAGCAGCATAAGTCCGATTGCGGGGGTTATGCCGATGCGGATGCCGAAGGGTATGGCCTCGACTATCTTCTCACGGATGGAGAATATGGTCAGGATGATGAAGAAAATGCCCTCGACGAGGATGATGCACATTGCCGCAGGGAATGCCTCCTCATAGCTCAGGCCCGAAAGAGCCGCAATGTTTGCGACGACGACGGCGAAAAAGCTGTTGAGTCCCATGCCCGGTGCCATTGCGAAGGGCTTGTTTGCAGCAAATGCCATGACGAGCATGCCTATTGCCGAGGCTATGCAGGTTGCCATGAACACCGCGTTCCACAGCGGAGTTCCGGTTGCGAAGTTTGTAAGCAGGTTTGGGTTGAGTGCGATGATATACGCCATGGTCATGAAGGTGGTTATTCCGGCAAGTATCTCGGTCTTGGCGGTCGTACCGTTTTCCTTCAGCTTGAATATCTTCTCCATAGTACTCTCCTTGTGTTTAATTACATAGCTATCGGGCCGATTGACTCGACCCGAAAAAAGCAACAGACGATACTATATCCGCGAACGGCGGAAATGTCAATTCGCGGATAGTAAGAAAAACATGTGTTAATTTTCCGTTAATTTGTGCGTAATATCGGTGAATTCATGCAAGATGCAGAATCGAGAGCGTGCGCACATCGGCTTTGCCGCCGTAGAATTTTTCGAGCACGGCATTGAACACGGGATTGTCCGACACCTGCGCAAACAGCGTCATGCATGAGCGGAGCTTCAGATCGTCCGGATAACCCATAACGGCGGTCGCATCCGAGCTTTCCGTCTTCAGCAGTGCCTCGGATATCTCAATAAGACGTGCTCCGAGCACGGGATGGCTTATATAACTGCGCGCCTCATCGATGTCCTTTATGGAATAAAGCTGCGCGGTATAGCTCATGCCGAGGCCTGCAATCTGGGGAAAGATATACCACATCCAGTGACTGCGCTTATGCCCGGCGCGTATCTCACGCAGAGCCGTATCGTATGAATGCTCCTGGGCCACAAGGAATCTGTCAAGCGAGTTATTCTGATTATTCATTTTCGTTACACCTCACAAATCACATATCACATACGGATTGACGGATGATAAGCAAAAAACCTCCGCACACTGTGCGAAGGCTTTTGGTGGGGGATGGTGGATTCGAACCACCGAAGGCATTGCCAGCAGATTTACAGTCTGTCCCCTTTGGCCACTCGGGAAATCCCCCAAATACAGACTATTAAATTCAATATCGGTGGAGCTGGTGGACGGACTCGAACCCCCGACCTGCTGATTACAAATCAGCTGCTC
>CAVAPG010000053.1:0-12077 GCA_963590435.1 bacterium | reverse complement strand
GCGCTGTGTACTCTTTTTATATTATTTCACTGTCCTCTTGACGGGATGCGGTTCACCGCTGCTGATAGGGCTGGTTGTTGTCGTTATTATAATCATTGCCGCAGCCGCCGGCGGTGACAGTTCCGACGGTAACGAAAGCGGCAACACCAACAACGAAGGCACCAACATTACCAATGATGTAACAGAATCCGCCGCTCCGGAAGTTACATACACCGCTTATGCTGTTTCAGAGCTTGTTGACGACCTCGAAGCTAATGCACTAAAGGCAGCCGACAAGTATGACGATCAGTATGTGGAACTCACCGGAAAATTAGGTACAATTGACAGCTCCGGCGATTATATATGCATCGAGCCGAGCGATAATGAGTACACATTTACAAATGTACAATGCTACCTCAGATCCGATGACCAGAAAGATGTTGTCCTGGAGCTTCAGCAGGGTGACAGCATCGTTGTAAAAGGCAAGATTACCAGCGTCGGTGAGGTTCTCGGATACTCACTCACTATCGACGAAATTTCCAAGGCAGGTTAATTATACTGACAGCAAAAACAGCTCTGATGTTTATCGGGGCTGTTTTTTTGCATCTCCCCCACTCGGATTTGACCTTGATTTTACACGGGCGCGGTTGAGTATTTTGCCTGCGCAGTATATACTTGGCGCAAGATTTGAGACTGCGCGGAAATTTCCACTGCAGGAGGGCGTTTGGGGCAAATGTAAAGCAGCTTTTACGGGCGAAAAAGCCACGTGTAAAGCCCTTTTAATCGACCGGATGCGAAGATTCGGATATGCTCAGTAGGCAGGGAGGATGCGAAATGGATATCTCGGAAAGGCTTAAGCAGGCAAGGGCCGACAGCGGCATGACGCAGGAGCAGGTTGCGGAAAAAATTCTCGTTTCCCGTGTTACGCTCTCCCACTGGGAGAACGGAAAATCGCTGCCGGATATAGTGAGCCTTATAAGCCTCAGCGAGCTTTACGACATCAGCCTTGACGAACTGGTGAAGGGAGATTCGAAAATGAAAGAAAAGGTCAGAAAGGATTCCGAAAAGGCGAAGTCAAATGTGCGCGTTATAGGCATTGCGGCAATTATAGTCACGCTCGTACTGGTCATCTATGGCATAAGCGTGCTCGTCGGCGGAGGCTTCCGCGATTTCTGCGAGGGTGCGATTATATGGGTGCTTTTCGGCATCGGCATTGCCGCCTATTTTGCCTACGGCGATCAGGGCGAAAAATAACATCGGAATTTCACAGAGGATTGAGTCTGCCGCGGTTTGCGGCAGGCTTTTTTCCGCCTTTTTATATATTGCATATTTCTCCGCACCGCTTTTACAGTTTTTTAACTAAAACTCTTTTTTTATCTGTATAATTATTATATACTGACATAAAAGTATAATAATTTTAATCCAAGGGGGAAATAAGCTATGAGTAAAAAAGCCCTTGTTGTTGAAGACGACGTTAATATTGCCGAGCTTCTGATGCTCTATCTCGAAAAGGACGGATTTGAGGTCAGCATTGCGCACGACGGCGGCCGCGGAATTGAAATGTTCAACGAAACCTCGCCCGATCTCGTTCTGCTTGATATCATGATGCCAGTCATGGACGGAATGCAGGTCTGCCGCGAGATACGCAAGACATCCTCGGTTCCCATCATCATGCTGACTGCCAAGGGTGCTGTCGGCGATAAGGTCGCAGGGCTCGATATCGGTGCGGACGACTATATAACCAAGCCCTTTGAGGTCAAAGAGCTTCTTGCACGCATTCACGCAGTCATGCGCCGCTCCGAAACCGACAATACGCCCAAGGAAAAGAAGCTGTGCTACGACAAGCTTATCGTCAATCTCGACTCGTATGAGCTTATAGTCGACGGCGTGAAGGTTGACACTCCGCCTAAAGAGATGGAGCTTCTGTATCATCTTGCCGCATCGCCAAATATTGTTTTCACGAGAAATCAGCTTCTTGACGAGGTCTGGGGCTTTGACTATTTCGGCGATTCGCGCACCGTCGATGTCCACATAAAGCGTCTGAGAGAGAAGCTCGAGGGCGTATCGCCTCAATGGTCGCTGCAGACGGTCTGGGGCGTCGGATATAAATTCGAAGTAGCAAGATAAAGAGGAAAAAGGAGTCTGCTCGGCATGAAGAGCATATATTTACGCAACTTTCTCGCCACGGCGCTTCTTGTTTTCTTCTCATTTGCAATTATCGGCACGGCCTTTTTCTTCCTCGGAAGAGGCTATCTCATAAACACCACGCGCGAGAGAATGGACGCGAGCGCCGACGAGGTGGTCAAATCCGCCCTTGCGCTTTCCAAGGAAGAGACGCTCGGAAGCTGGAACCTGCGCCTTACCATAAGCCCGATTGCGAAGGTCACGTCCAGCCATATATTCATTTGCGATCCGGACGGCATTGTGCTGTCCTGCTCCGACCTGACCCTGCACTGCACAAAGCATCTGGGCAAGCAGCTTGATTCATCGGTTGTGGAGGCTGTCAGCTCCGGCGAGGAGTTTGACGGTATGACGACGCTCATGGGCTTTTATTCCGAGCAGCAGTACGTCGTCGCAAAGCCGATAAACAACGGCAGCGAAACGCTCGGCTATGTTTTCGTGGCATCGAGCGGGATTAATCTGTCGACAAGCTCGCAGTCGTTTATCGCGGTTGTCTTTGCCGTCGCCGTCGCCGTCATGCTCATTTCCATTCTCATGAGCCTTGTGTATTCCAAGAAGATGGCGGAGCCTCTTGACGAGCTGACGCTTGCCGCGCGCAAGTTCGCGCTGGGTGACTTCTCGGTGCGCGTAAAGCGCAGGGAGAGAAGCGACGACGAGATAGGCACGCTTATTGAGTCATTCAACAGCATGGCCGACTCGCTTGAAAAAAGCGACACCAAGCGTCAGGAGTTTATCGCAAACGTCTCGCACGAGCTGCGCACGCCCATGACGACCATCGCCGGCTTTGCCGACGGCATACTCGACGGGACGATACCCCGTGAGCAGGAGGATAAGTATCTGCTCAAGATATCCGACGAAACGCGCAGACTCTCGCGCCTTGTGCGCAGTATGCTCGACTTAAGTCAGGCAGAGAGCGATGCCGTTGACCTGACAAAGCGCAGCTGCTTTGACCTGTCGGAGCTTCTGCTGCAGTGCCTTCTGAGCTTTGAGAGCCGTGCAAACGAGCGGCATCTGGATGTCGACCCGCAGCTGCCCGATGACCCCATTGAGGTCTTTGCAGTGCGTGATTCGATTACGCAGGTAATATATAATCTCACCGACAACGCGATGAAATTCGCCTCGCCCGGAAGTACGGTCACGATAAGGCTGTATAAAAAAGAGGGCAAGGCCTATGTTTCGATAAAAAATATCGGCGAGCCCATACCGGAGGACGATCTGCCGTATATCTTCGACCGTTTCCACAAGTCCGACCGCTCGCGCAGTATGGACAAGGACGGTGTCGGACTCGGCCTGTATCTGGTTAAGAAAATTCTCAACGGCCACGGCGAGGAGATCGCCGTCTCCAGCCGCAACGGAGTGACTGTTTTCGTCTTCACGCTTCAGCTCGCTCCGACAAAGAAGAAATAATTTGATTGGAGAACAATATGGGATGGTATAATCCTGACGGCAACGACTGGTATAAGCCGAACGCCCATGTCGCCGCCGGCGGTGCTCCGGCAGCATCAAATCTCCCGACGGGAAAAAGAAAAACGCGCGCAACGGCGCTTATCATATGCATCTGCGTGCTTGTCGGCGCAATAATATTCGTCGCCGGCGGCTTCGGCAGCACGGGCAGCGGTTCAAACGGCAGCGGAACAGGCAGTGACGGAATGCCGTCAAGCTGGCAGACCTATTTCGACCAGCTCTACAGCGAGGATACCGAAACCGTGTCCGATATGAGCACCGACATTCCACTTGCCGAGGATCGCGGCAGTCTTGAGCTTCAGAACGCATCCGCCGCGGCACAGCTTGACTTCAGCCGGATATACGAAAAATGCAGCCCGTCCGTTGTCGGTGTGAAGGCATTCAGCGACGCCGACGACAGCTCATATTACAGCTGGGGCAGCGGCATTGTCGCCTCGTCCGACGGATATATCATCACAAACATGCACGTCATCGAGGACGCAAAAAAGGCGCTGGTCATATTATATGACGGCAGCGAATACGAAGCCGAGCTCATAGGCTGCGACGCGGCAACCGATATCGCGGTTCTGAAAATTGACGCCGAGGGGCTGACAGCCGCGGAATTTGCGTCAAGCTCAAGCCTCAGCGTCGGCGACTCCGTTGCCGCGATAGGCAATCCTCTCTCGCCGGATCTTAAGCTTACGATGACGCGCGGCATTGTCTCGGCGCTCAACCGCGAGATAAATTACAACGGCACAACCATGAACCTCATTCAGACCGATGCCTCGATAAACGAAGGCAACTCCGGCGGTCCGCTGTTTAACAGCTGTGGCCAGGTCATCGGCATGACGAATATGAAAATGGTCTCGAGCTTCGGCTCGGGCATAGAGGGCCTGGGCTTTGCCATCCCGTCGGACACCATCGAGAGCGTTGTCAACGCCCTGGTCGCAGACGGCGCGGTGTACGGCAGAATCAGCATCGGCATCACGGTCGGACCTGTCAGCGAATATGTCGCGGATTATTATGACATTCCGCAGGGACTGTACGTCAGTGCGGTCACCGAGGGCTCGGATGCCGAATCAAAGGGCATACAGCGCGGCGATATCATCACGCAGGTAAACGGCAAGGACTCGTTTGACACCTCCGTTATCTCCGAGGCAAAGGAAGGTCTCAAGGCCGGCGACACGATGACCTTCACCGTCTGGCGCAACGGTCAGACCCTTGATATCACTGTCGTGCTCAAGGATCCGGCAAATTCAAACACGGGAAATTAATAAAGCACAAAGCCGCCGAGGACGACCCCGACGGCTTTAAAAATATCGAATACTACGGAGGGAAAAACATGGATGGAGAACGACGCATAAGCACCGGAATTGACGGACTGGACGAAGCCATAGACTTCCTTCGCCCGGGCGACACTGTCGTCTGGCAGTGTGAGCACATCAGCGACTATATGTATGTCGCAACGAAATTCGTCACAAACATCGCGCGTCAGGGCAAGCGCATCGTCTACATACGCTTTGCCGACCATGAGGAGATAATGGACGCCGATGCACTGTGCGAGGGTGGCGCGAACGTGCGCGAGTACAAGCTCGATCCGCATGTCGGATTTGAGACCTTTGCCGTTCAGGTTCACAGGATAATCGACAGAGAGCCGCTTGGCACGTTTTTCGTGTTCGACTGCCTGTCGGATCTGCAGAAATACTGGTTTTCGGATCTGATGATCTCAAACTTCTTCCTGCTTATTAACCCGTTCCTTATACGCCGTCAGGCGATTGCCTATCAGCCCATAGACTATGAAAAACACACGTACGAGACAATATCGCGCATCCGCAGGGAAGCTCCGCTTCTGGCAAATATCCGCACGATAGACGGCAGCGTCTATATCCACACCGTCAAGGTGCGCGGGCGCAATACCCCCACGACGTATTTCCCGATTAAGATAGACGGAAGCAAATGGCGCGCTCTTACCTCAAGCGCCGACAACTACGCCATTTTCGAGCATTTCACGCAGACCGGTGAACGGCGCGACTGCTGGGACAGCATGTTCGATTCCGTTTCCGACGGGGCGGAGCCTACGGACGATGAGGGCAGAATTCTCAAGGATAACATTCTGCGCTGCCTTCTCGGCAACGAGCCGACGCGCCTTGCGCTGTGCAGAAAATATTTTTCGATGAAGGATCTGCTTTATATCAAAAACCGCGAGATTGGCACAGGCTGCATAGGCGGCAAGGCCGCAGGCATGCTCCTTGCGAGAAATATCCTGCGCGATGAGGCTCCGGAGCTTTATTATTCGCGCATCGAGCCGCACGACTCGTATTACATCGGCGCGGATGTGTTCTACACCTACGGCGTGCAGAACGGACTGTGGTCATCGCGTATCCGCATGGTTGAGGCATCGGACTATCTTGAATATTCCGAGCCCATACGCGAGCTGCTTTTAAACGGAACATTCATGCCGAGCATAAAAGAGCAGTTCATGTCAATGCTTGAGTATTTCGGCCAGTCGCCTATAATCGTGCGCTCAAGCTCAATACTCGAGGACGGCTTCGGCAACGCCTTTGCCGGAAAATACGAGAGCGTTTTCTGCCCGAATCAAGGCAGCCTGAAGGAACGCTACGACGTGTTCGAGCGCGCCGTGAAGCAGGTGTACGCAAGCACAGTGAACCCCGATGCGATAAAATACCGCGCCGAGCGCAATCTTCTTGACCGCGATGAACAGATGGCACTGCTTGTCATGCGCGTATGCGGCGATGTCCACGGAAATTATTATTATCCGCATATTGCCGGCGTGGGGCATTCGAAAAATCTCTATCTCAACAGTCAGAACTCCTCGACGGAAAACAAGGGTATGCTGCGGCTTGTTTTCGGCATGGGCACACGCGCCGTCGACCGTGAAGCCGACGATTACGCAAGGCTTCTGAATATGGACAATCCCACCGCTCCGCCGATGGTCGCCTACGGAGACGAGTATAAATACTCTCAGCACAAGATGGACGCAATCAATCTTAAGGACAACAGCTTTGAGACCATAGCGGTTGACGGCATCGACAAAAAAGATCTGAAAACCGACTCATCGCTGTTTATGGAGCTTGACTACCCCACAGCCGCAAGACTGCGCGAGATAGGGCTGAGTGCCTCCGATGCGCCGGACATTTTGAACTTCCGCAGGCTGCTCAAGGACACCGATTTTGCGCCCGTGATGACCGAGGCAATGCGCCTGCTTGAGGAAAAATACGACTACCCCGTTGACATAGAATACGCCTGCAATTTCAGCGAGGACGGAAGCTACCGCGTCAATCTGCTCCAGTGCAGACCGCTCCAGACGCGGGGCGTAGGCTCTGCCGGAGTCATGCCAAAGGTCAAAGAGCTTTATTTCCGCACCGAGGGCAACTTTATGGGCGGAAACCTGTGTCTGCCTGTGCGCTATGCGGTTCTTGTCAAGGTTGAGCCGTATCTGTCGCTGCCGGAGCAGCGCAAATATCAGGTTGCACGCAGACTCGGTGAGCTCAACGCCCTGCTCCGCGACGAGGGCACGGTACTGCTCGGACCGGGCCGCTGGGGAACGACTACCCCAAGCCTCGGTGTTCCCGTGCATTTTATGGAGATAAACCGCTTTGACTGCATCGCGGAGCTTGCGTATAAATCCCACGGACTGCGTCCGGAGCTGAGCTACGGAAGCCACTTCTTCCAGGACCTCGTCGAGGCGGGGACATTCTATGCCGCACTCTATCCCGGCGAAAACGGCTGTATATTCAATGAAGAGCTCTTCGAGCAGTGCGAGGATGTCTGCTCAAAGCTTATAGATTCGCCCGCCGATGACCCGGTCTCGGGCGTAATAAGCATATACGATCTCGGCAAGGGAAACGCGATATTATATTCCGAGGTCGGAAGTCAGGAATGCTTCCTTGCCAAGGTGCAGGAGGATTAAATCTAAATTACACCATTACATAGCGTCTTTTTGCAGCTCGCGGCCGCAGACGATGTTCAGATTGCCGTTGCGGCAGCGGATGGCATCGAGAAATTCCTTGGGCACGCTGTCGCTTTTCAGAACTACTCTGTACTCAAGTTCGTAGAGCGTGCCCATGTTCGTCGTTTTGACCTTTACAAGCTCGCTTTGCCTGACGTACTGCCCGAAGATATCGTCAAACAGTCCCTCATAGTCCAGGTTTTCGGGAATTGTTATCTTCAGCGTGCGCTCGCATGTCGGCTTTTTCCCGAAGTTCAATGCCGTAAGCAGCAGAATAACTGCCGAGATGATGACGAAGGACAGCACCGCAAGCCCAACATAGCCCATGCCGTCGGCAAGGCCGATTGCCATTGCCATGAACAGTACGCCTATCTCACGCGCCGTTCCGGGAACGGAGCGGAAGCGCACAAGACTGAACGCGCCTGCAACGGCGACTCCGGCGCCAACATTGCCGTTTACGAGCATAATCACAAGCTGAACGACAAGCGGAAGTATCGCAAGGGCGACGGCATAGCTCTGCGTCGAGCGCGAGCGGAACATGCCGACATAGGCAATGCCTATGCCGAGCACGAGTGATGTTAAGCTGCATATCAGAAATGCCGACAGCGTCAGCGATGATGAAATTACGGATTCAAGCACAGTTAAACTCTCCTTTTTTTTAAGTTGGCGATATTATTCTTATAGCAATAGCCTATCTTCGAAAACGACACTGGAAATGCCTCGGCCTCGGACAGAAGCCCGCCGAGCCACATGGGGCATGCCCCCGGAGCCTTGAGCTCCATGATTACCTCATCGTGCGGCAGAAACAGCCGGCCGCAGTCGCCCTGACGCAGGTCGAGCCTGTCTGAGCGCCAGCGCAGGTTCGTATCAAATGTTATGCGCAGGTCAGGCTGCTGCACTCCGGCAAAGGCCAGGCGATCATAGCCGATGAAAAGCTTCGGCTGAGTTTTGTAAAACGACCGGAACCACTCTATCTCGCGGCCTATCTGCCCGAAATTACCTCCGGAAATGCCGCCGCCCAGAAGCTGTCGGGCGGTTTCGGGATCCGTGATTATCCGGCGCTTGTAGACAATGCCGTCGTATTTTTTCTTAAGCTCGACGAAGACCTTCCCGTCATCGTCCGGAACACCGTAGCTGCGCACGCGAAGCTTTTCCTTATACACGGGCTTTTCTATCGATGTTCTTATAAGCTGCCAGTCGTCGGTGTCATAATATATATTGCATATCGTATATCTGCCGAATTCGTCCGGCTGCATATAATCGTGCATACCGTCTATTATAAAACTCTGCTGAGAGCGCGTCAGACGGTACTTTTTCTCGCAGCGCTCGAAGCAGCAGCGAATATTATCAGACATGGTTCCGTCCCCCTTTACAAAGCCATGATAATATCCTTGCTTAAAATTTACCTGAAAAAGAAAAATGAATTTCTCCGAGTGTCTTCAGGTAGATTTTAGGTAGCCGAATTATACTGTCGTTCGATGAAAGCCCCGAGGCGAAACTTGCGGTTTTCGGCTGTAATTAAATCAGATAAACGGCAGTATATAATCAGTATCAATATCAAGCAGCGAAAAAGGAGGTCATTTAAAATGAACGGAAAGAAACTTACGGCAATTGTGCTTGCGGCGGTGATGCTGCTGTCGCTTGCGGCATGCTCAACCAAGACTGAAACCCAGACAGGGACGGAAAGCTACTCGGCGGATACGTCCTTCACATTCTCCGACAGCGGCATCGAAGCCACCGGCAAAACCGAGGGCTATGAAGCGGACGGAACAGCCCTTACCATAAGCAGCGCAGGAACATATCTTCTCACAGGCGAGTGCTCCGACGGCAATGTCAAGGTCAAAAAGGGCACAACCGGCGTAACGCTTATCTTAGACGGGCTTGAGCTCGAAAGCGGCGACACAGCCCCCATCGTCTGCGGCAAAAGCACCGAGGTCACAATCCTTGCGGCCGAAGGCTCTGTCAATGTCCTGTCGGATACGGCGGCGAACAATGATGAGGAAAACACGGACAACCAGAACGCCGAGAACGCCGTCATAAAATGCAAGGACGGCTCGCAGGTTATCCTCAGCGGCAGCGGCGAGCTGACGATTAATGCAAACGGCAAAAACGGAATAAAAAGCGGCGCGACCACCGACGCCGAGGGCGAAGCCTCCCTGACGATAAAGGAGCTTACGCTGAATATAAACGCCTCTGTCAACGATGCGATAAACGCCGAGCAGACGCTCAATATCGAAAGCGGCAATCTGACCCTCTCGGCAGAGGATGACGCCGTGCACTGTGATTATGTGCTCAATATCGGCGATGACGGTACCGACGGGCCCACGCTTGCGATAACAAAAAGCGAGGAGGGCATTGAGGCCGCCGAGCTCAACGTTCTCTCCGGCAACATAACGGTCATATCGTCCGACGACTGCCTCAACGCGGCAAATTCCGACCTTGAAAACTACGATTTCGTCATTAACATCTCCGGCGGCAGTATATTTGCAAGCACCACCGAGGGTGACGGCTTCGACTCAAACGGCGCTCTCAACATCTCCGGCGGAACAATCGCAGTCTGGACGGCAAACCGCGCCGACAATCAGCCCCTCGACGCCGAAACAACGCTCAATATCACCGGCGGAACGGTCTTTGCGGCAGGCGCATCGGTCGGCAGCAGCTTAAACATCAGCGCACAGCAGGCCTATGTCACATTCGGCTCTGACAGCGGCACGGGCGGCAGCTCGATAATTTCGCAGGGCGATACCGTGAGCCTTAAAAATGCCGACGGCAGCGAGCTTTTCAGCGCAACGGCGGAATGCAATGTGTCGTTCGTTCTCTTCTCATCGCCTGATCTGAGCGAGGGCGACAGCGTGAGCATCAGCTCCGACTCCGGCAGTGCGGCAACCGCAACGGCTCAAACCGGAACTGCCTCTGTAGGCGGAGGCGCCGGCGGCGATATGGGCGGCGGCGATATGGGTGCAAACGGCATGGGTGGAGATCCCGGCGATATGCAGAAGCCCGATGCAAAACCCGAAGGCGGCGGACAGCCCTCCGACGGCAACCCTCCCGACAAACCGTGAGCCGGGGGCAGGCCAAAAATGTGGAAAGGCAATCTGATTTAAACTATGACAAAAATTCTTTTCGTCTGCCACGGCAACATATGCCGAAGCCCTATGGCGGAATATTACATGAAGGATCTGGTCGGGAAAAACGGCCTTGAGTCCGAATTCGAGATAGTCTCGGCGGCAACGAGCTCGGAGGAGCTCGGAAACGATGTGTATCCACCTGCACGGCGCAAGCTTACAGAGCACGGCATAGCCTGTCCTCCCCGTGCGGCACGGCGCTTGACAAGGGCCGACTTTGATGAATACGACCTCATAATCGGCATGGACAGCGAAAATGACGGCAATATGCGGCGAATCTGCGCAGGAGAAAACGCCGGCAAAATTCATCTGCTTATGGACTTCACAGATCGTCCAGGTGATGTCGCCGACCCGTGGTACACCCGAAATTTTGAGCGGACATGGCTCGATATCGCCGATGGCTGCACCGCCCTTCTCGAATATCTGACCGAAAACCGCAAGGGAAGATAATGTGCATCTCTATGAAAAGATGCAAAAACAAACAAAAACTAAGCACAGACTCTCCGGAGCCTGTGCTTTTTGCACCCTCGTCAACGGATAAGCAGAGCAGCATTCAGAGTAAAGGAAGAACCGGCAAGCGTAAAACCTACCGCCCTTGGCTCCCCTGTGTAAGGGGAGCTGTCACCGAAGGTGACTGAGGGGTTGCCATGTTTGAAATGCGGTTGGTTGTATGTTTGCACTGCCGACCTTGTCCGCAACCCCACCACCGCAAGCGGTCCCCCTCCGGCTTGTCAAAAAGTCTGTGACTTTTTGACTGCGCTTTCCGCCGAGCATTTTGAAGAAACTCAAAATGCTATTACCGAAAAACTTGATAAATCAAGCTTTTCGACGGCGACTTATCTGATTTGAGGCGGGCCTTGTCTCGCTGCGGCTCGGTCACGGCGCGGCTCTGACATGCCACCGGCATGTCATTCACTCCCGCGCCGACGCTTCGCTACCCCTCACACTCCCCCCGCTTCGCGGATATCTTTCCTCTGAAGCATAGGTTTTTACCGAACGAAAATTATTGCATACACAGGGGAGGCAATGGCAAAGCCGTGACACTGATCTGCTGATTTTATATAGGCGGAGGCAATGGGGAAACCGTTGTATCTCTCTTCTGTTTTATGCAAGTGGAAGCAACGAGAGTTGCTTTTGGGCTTTAGACTATAGGCGCTTGTTTTGCGTTGGGATATAGTACGCAGTCAAAACAGCTCGGCAAGTGTAGAAGCTATGTCCTTGGCTCCCCTGTGTAAGGGGAGCTGTCACCAAAGGCGACTGAGGGGTTGCCATTGCGTCTTGTGCTGCAGTCAAAACAGTACGGCATGAGTAAAACCCACGCCCTTGGCTCCCCTGTGTAAGGGGAGCTGTCTGCGCAAGCAGACTGAGGGGTTGCCTGT
>CAVAPG010000052.1:0-12166 GCA_963590435.1 bacterium | reverse complement strand
GCACAAGCACCGCAGCCGCCGCATTTGGCACCGCAGGAGGATATGCCCGCTTTTTTGTTTCTTATCATTGACCGGATTATAAGAGCCACAATGACTATAAGTCCGGCTGTTATTAAGATCGTTCCGATATTGGCCGATAACCATTCAAGCATTGCTTATTCCTCCTTTTTGCTTATTTGATTTTTGCCTGTTATTTCGAGCCTACATTTGCTTCCTTGGAGCTGAGGGTTGTTGCCTCTTTGTACGGGCGGAAAAGCATGTAGATAATGCCGGCAAGCAGGATGATTGCAACGATCAGACCGAGGATATTCACATTGCCGGTGAAGGCATTGCCGAACTGGTTAATCATCAGGGCGATGACATAAGCAAACACGCACTGGTAGCCGATTGCAAACCATGTCCAGCTGCTGTTGTTCATCTCGCGCCTGATTGCGCCCATTGCAGCGAAGCAGGGTGCGCACAGGAGGTTGAAGACCATGAAGGAGAATGCCGTTATGCCGGTGAAGGCTGCCGCCATTGTCTGGTATACGGTGCCGTCGCCGCCGCCGTAGAGAATGCCGAGGGTGCCGACGATATTCTCTTTTGCAATGAGTCCGGTGATGGAAGCGACAGTTGCCTGCCAGTTGCCCCAGCCGAGAGGTGCGAAGATCCATGCGATTGCATTGCCGATCTTTGCGAGGATGGATGCATCTATCTGATCCTCGGTGAGCATCTGGAAGTTACCGTCAACCCAGCCGAAGTAAGTTGTGAACCATACAAAGATGGTCGACAGCAGGATGATTGTGCCCGCCTTCTTGATGAAGGACCAGCCGCGCTCCCACATGGAACGGAGAACGTTGCCGAGGGTGGGCATATGGTATGCCGGAAGCTCCATAACGAAGGGAGCGGGGTCGCCTGCAAAGCGCTTTGTCTTCTTGAGCATGATGCCCGAGATGATGATTGCCGCCATGCCGATGAAGTATGCGGAGGTGGAAACCCATGCGCTGCCGCCGAACAGTGCGCCGGCGATCATTGCGATGAAAGGAACCTTTGCGCCGCAGGGGATAAATGTTGTGGTCATGATCGTCATACGGCGGTCACGCTCGTTTTCGATGGTACGGGAAGCCATGATGCCCGGAACGCCGCAGCCGGTGCCGACGAGCATGGGGATGAAGCTCTTGCCGGAAAGGCCGAACTTACGGAAAATACGGTCAAGGACGAATGCGATACGTGCCATGTAGCCGCAGGCCTCGAGGAATGCGAGCATCAGGAACAGAACAAGCATCTGAGGTACGAAGCCGAGGACTGCGCCGACACCGGCTACGATACCGTCATTGATAAGGCCGCTGAGCCAGTCGGCCGCATTTGCAGATTCAAGAGCGTTGGAGACAAGAACGGGGATGCCCGGTACCCATACGCCGTAGTCAGCCGGATCGGGAGCATCAAAGCCGTTTTCGTCAAGATACTTGACTGCGTCGACATAGGTCATCTGAATAACATTGTCGAGCTTGTCGGCTCCTTCGGGAATTGTGTCGTAATAAGCGATCATAGTGTTGATTGCGAGGGTTTCTTCATCTTCAACATCAATTTCCGCGGTTTCACTGCTTGCGGTGAAGGAATCCATCTCTTCCTTGAGAGCGTCAGCGTCGAAGTCGTCTGCTTCAACGTCAATATCTTCGCCGAGGAATGCGCTGACGGCCTGGATGGCTACGGTGTATTCATCGTTTGTGTCGTTATATTCGGAAGAGCCTATGCCGAACAGGTGCCAGCCGTCGCCGAACACGCCGTCGTTTGCCCAGTCGGTTGCGGGAGCACCGACACCGACCATTGCGACCCAGTAAACCAGGAACATGATAACCGCGAAAATCGGGAGACCGAGCCAGCGGTTGGTGACTATCTTATCTATCTTGTCGGAGGTGGTGAGCTGACCGACATTCTTTTTCTTATAGCAGGCCTTGATGATGGACGCGATATAGAGATAACGCTCGTTTGTGATGATGCTTTCGGCATCGTCGTCTAGCTCGTCCTCGGCTGCCTTGATGTCGGCATCGATATGCTTCATGACCTCGGGATCAATAGCCAGCTTTGCGAGGACCTTGTCATCGTGCTCAAAAATCTTGATTGCATACCAGCGTTGCTGCTCTTCGGGCATGCTGTGCAGAACTGCCTCTTCGATATGGGCGATTGCGTGCTCAACAGCGCCGGAGAAGGAGTGCATGGGAAGGGTCTTGCCGTTCTTTGCGGCTTCGACTGCCTCGGCTGCCGCCTCGGCGATGCCGTCGCCCTTCAGGGCGGAGATTTCAAGAACCTTGCATCCGAGCTGACGGGACAGCTCATTGATATTAATGACGTCGCCGTTCTTGCGGACGATATCCATCATGTTGACAGCAACGACAACGGGGATGCCCAGCTCGGTAAGCTGAGTTGTAAGGTAAAGGTTACGCTCGAGGTTCGTGCCGTCGATGATGTTGAGTATTGCATCGGGACGCTCGCCGAGCAGGAAGTTACGCGCAACGACTTCTTCAAGGGTGTACGGTGAAAGCGAGTAGATACCCGGAAGGTCAACGACGGTAACTCCGTCGAATTTCTTAAGCTTACCTTCTTTTTTCTCAACAGTAACGCCGGGCCAGTTGCCGACATACTGGTTTGAGCCGGTCAGTGCATTGAACAGTGTTGTTTTACCGCAGTTCGGGTTGCCGGCAAGAGCGATTTTAATATTCTTTTCCATTATTCCACCTCGATAGTTTCCGCATCTGCCTTACGCAGGGACAGCTCGTATCCGCGAACGGTGAGCTCGATGGGATCGCCCAGAGGTGCGACCTTGCGAACAAAAATTTCAGCGCCCTTGGTAATACCCATGTCCATGATGCGGCGCTTTATCGCACCCTCGCCATGGAGCTTCTTGACGGTTACGGTTTCGCCGATTTTAACGTCTCTGAGAGTCTTCATGTTTCTGCTCCTCACACATATATTTTCTGTGCCATCTCCGCGCTTATCGCGATTCTGGCCTCTTTTACCTTGACGATAACATTTTCGCCAACAGCAGTTAAAATTTGTACATTGCCCCCGACTACAAAGCCGAGATTTTCAAGGTGCTTTTTCACCTCAGGCTTGCCGGCGATCCGTTGAATCGTGTTATCCTCGCCGATTGTCGCCAATGTCAAAGGCATCATATTCTCTATCCTTTCTCCGCAGAATTAGCTCCGGCTAACCCGGCAGACACAAATAAGTTAGCTCGCGCTAACTATCTGAATAATAGCACTGTTTCCGCCTTTGTCAATCCCCTGACAGAATATTCGTATATTTGCACAAGCTGTTAGCATAAACTAACCGTTTTAGTTGTGCACAATATCACAGTAAGCTTATAGGGATTAAGTATTTGCTTGAATTAACTGAAGTTTTGTGATATATATAATATGTTAAAGTGTATGGATAATATAAACTAATATAAACAATTCAGTATTGGAGCGAATAATTAAATGACCCTGCAGGAATCGGGCGAGATGTATCTCGAGACTATATATATTCTGTCCCAGAAATATAAGGACGTGCGCGCAATAGACATCTGCGAATACATGGGATATTCAAAGCCGAGCGTGAGCCGCGCCGTCGGACTTCTCAAAAGCGGCGGATATCTTGTCGCCGACGAGGCGGGACATCTGAGCCTCACCGAGGCCGGTGTAGAAGTCGCGGAAAAAATATATGAGCGTCACACCATGCTGACGGAATGCCTCAAGCTTCTTGGCGTAAGCGAGGAGACTGCCGCCGAGGACGCCTGCAAAATGGAGCATGTCATAAGCGACGAATCGTTCATGGCGATAAAAAAACACGTCGCGGCAAAGAAAAAAGCGGAGAAAGACTGATTTTTCGGCAATTATGCCGTTTTGGAGCAGGAGAGAGCCGTTTTGGAGCGGAAATCCTATCGTGGAGATAGTAAATTAAAATCACAAAGCCTCCCTAACAGTGATAAGCACTCGGCGGTGGTTCAGGACGCCGCCGGGAAGAATCAATACAGTGCGAGCTTTTGTTCACATCTACACCTCTCTTCTTTTTAATTATGGAAAAAGCACGGACGAAATTTATTCGCCCGTGTTTTTTCGCGTTTTTATGTTTATTTATAAGTTTTGCCGCAACGAAAAAAGCTCGCCGTAATGGCGAGCTTGTTTCGGGTAATATCAGGTTATTACACAGCGCGGGTGACCTTGCCGCTACGCAGGCAGCGTGTGCATGCATAAACATGCTTGGGACTTCCGTCCACGATCGCCTTGACGCGCTTCACGTTGGGTTTCCATGTACGGTTGGAACGTCTGTGTGAGTGGGAAACCTGAATGCCAAAGGCTACGCCCTTGTCGCAAAACTGACATTTTGCCATAAGTTGAAGCACCTCCTTGCTTGTGTCTGGCTGCCCGATATTTTCAGACAGCTTATTAATAATAGCAGAACGCAGCGGCAATTGCAAGAAAAATTTTCATTTGGTTAAAAACCATTGCAAAATAGTGCATTACAGGTTAATATTAATCTATATATAAATAGATATAAGTATAATTATAGTCAGTGATTATCAAAAAGGAGCGCCGCAATGGCAAACAAATACTCAGTTCTGCTTAAAACCATCGTCAAGGAGCACGGCCTTGAGCCTCTGCACACCTCGAGCGATTACGAAACGCGTCTGCTTACCGTTGCGGACGTAAACCGTCCCGCGCTGCAGCTTGCCGGATTTTATAACTATTTTGACCCGAACAGGCTTCAGATAATAGGCCGGGTCGAAAGCACATATCTTGAGCTTAAAACCGAGGCCGAGCGCCGAAGCTGTTTTGAAGAGCTCATGCGGTATGACATATCCGCGCTTGTCGTGTGCCACGGCGCGACGGCATTCCCCGAATGTCTGGAAATTGCCGAGAAATACGACCGCAATGTTTTCCTCACGCCCGAGGACACATCAGATTTCATGGCAAATGTCATAAGCTCACTGCACACGCATCTGGCTCCGCGCACGACAATGCACGGCGTGCTTGTTGAAATTCACGGCGAGGGCGTGCTGATTACGGGCGACTCCGGCATAGGCAAGAGCGAAACGGCGCTTGAGCTTATAAAGCGCGGACACAAGCTCATAGCCGACGATGCCGTTGATATACGCCGCATCGGACGCAGCAGGCTTATCGGAACCGCACCGGAGCTTATACGCTATTACATGGAGCTTCGCGGCATCGGCGTTGTCGATGTTCGCCATCTGTACGGCGTGGGCGCGGTAAAGCCCGAGGGCAACATTGACCTTGTTGTCAATCTCGAGGTATGGGATGATCAGAAGGCCTATGACCGCCTCGGTCTGACGAGTGAAACGCAGGATATCCTCGGCATCACCGTGCCGAGCGTGACTATTCCCGTGCGCCCCGGCAGGAACCTTGCCGTTATTCTCGAGCTTGCCTCGATGAACAACCGCCAGAAGAAAATGGGCTACAACGCCGCCGAAACTCTGGCATCGAATGTGGACAACGCCGTTGACAGCGGCAAGATATGATTAAGGAGAAAACATGGAAGGTCTTGAAAAAGCATTAGAACAAATCAAAGAGAACATACCGAAGCTTGATCTGCGCGAGAATGAATCCATGCGCGAGCACTGCTCGTTCAAGGTCGGCGGCTGTGTGCGTGCATACGCGGCACCGCGCGATGTTTTCGAAATGTCGAAGGTGATGTTCTATCTGCATATGAACGATGTCTCCCCGCTCACCCTGGGCAAGTGCACAAATGTCATCATCCCCGAGGAGGGGCTTGATATCATGGTCATCAGCACGGAAAATCTCCGCAAGCTTCGCCTCGGCGAAACCGAGAACACCATATATGCCGAAGCCGGAGTGCCTCTTTCCAAGCTGGCGCAGTTTGCGCGTGACAACGGCCTTGCCGGTCTGGAATTTGCAAGCGGCATACCCGGTTCCGTCGGCGGAGGAGTTCTGATGAACGCCGGTGCCTACGGCGGCGAAATGAAGGATGTTGTCGACTCCGTCGTCGTTTATTACGTTCCGACCCAGGCTCTGACCGAGGTCAAGGGAGACGACTGCGGCTTTGAATACCGCCGCAGTGCATTTGAAAAGATAAATTGCGCCATCATGGGTGCTGTGTTTAAATTAACCCCGGATGATCCCGAGGCCATCGCCGCGCGCATGAAGGAAATGAACGAGAAACGCGCTGCAAGCCAGCCTCTGGATATGCCTTCGGCAGGCTCGGCGTTCAAGCGTCCCGTCGGCGGATATGCCGCCGCGCTTATAGACCGGTGCGGCCTGAAGGGCTACACGGTAGGCGGCGCGCAGATAAGCGAAAAGCACGCAGGATTTGCCGTAAATGCCGGCGGCGCGACATATGACGATGTAGTCGAGCTCCTCGACCATGTTCGCCGTGAGGTCTATGCCAAAACGCAGATAACGCTTGAGCCGGAAATTCGCATCTATCCCAAGGGCATGCTGCTTGTCGACGACTGGAGGCAGAAAACGCAGGCAATATATGACGGAATGATGGAGCAGGCAAAGGAAATGTCCGCCGACAAAACGGCGCAGGACACGGAGGTCAGCCCGAGCTGACGGAGAGAAGCTATGGAATTTCTTATTATAACCGGAATGTCCGGCGGCGGAAAAAGCCAGGCCGCCGACATAATAGAGGACCTGGGCTACTATTGCGTTGACAATATGCCCGTTGCGCTCATACCCAAATTTGCCGAGCTGTGCGCGGCTACCAAGGGACGCTATGAGAAGGTTGCACTCGTGACCGATATCCGCGAGAAGAACGGAATCAGGGATATATTCAACGCCCTTCAGGCTCTGCGCGAGATGGACTTCGGCTATAAAATTCTGTTCATGGAGGCAGAGCCGGCCATCATCGTAAAGCGCTATAAGGAATCGCGCCGCCCTCACCCGCTCGTGACGAAATCCGGCGGCTCAATCGAGGACGCGATACGCAAGGAGAGCGAGCAGCTTCGCCCGATACGCGATATATCCGACTATATTGTCAACACCTCACACCTTACGCTCGGTCAGCTTCACAATGAGCTGTACACTTATTTTTCCGACTCGGCGACCAACCGTGCGATAGTCGTCAATGTCGTATCCTTCGGCTTTAAGTACGGCATACCCCTTGATGCGGACCTTGTCTTCGATGTGCGCTTTCTGCCCAACCCGTTTTACATAGAAGAGCTTCGCTACAAGAGCGGACTTGACCCCGAGGTAAGAGATTATGTCTTCAGCTTTGAGCAGTCCGGCATTTTTATGGATAAGCTCACCGATCTGATAGAATATCTCATCCCTCAGTATATCGAAGAGGGCAAATACAGCCTGACAATCGGCGTCGGCTGCACCGGCGGCAGACATCGCAGCGTCGCAATAGCATCGGCGCTCGCAGGGCATCTTAAATGCTTCGGAGTCACAACGCTTGAGATAAACCGCGACATAAACAAATAATACGGAAATGGAAAAAACCTTCGCACAAAAAGTTAAAACCGAACTGTGCCAGCCTCGGGTCGAGCGCAAATGCTGCGCCGTTGCCGAGGCTTACGGCGTTTTGCTGTATGCCCACAGCTTCTCGGCAAGGGAGATACGCATCACGACGGCAAGCGATGAGTTTGCCGCAAGACTGCCGCATCTTATGCGCCGTGCCTTCGGCGTTGATTTTGACGAGCCGGAGCGCTCACGCGGAGTGAAATACTCATTCATGATAACAGACCCCGAAAAGCTGCGCGCGGTCTTCGACGTTGTCGGAAACGACATGAACAGCCCCGGTCTGCACATAAACTTCGGAGTCATCGAGGATGACTGCTGCAAGGCATCGTTTATACGCGGCGCGTTTCTGGCAGGAGGCTCGGTCACCGATCCGGAAAAGCGCTATCATCTTGAGCTTGCCACGACGCACTACAGCGTAAGCCGCGAGACATATTCCATTCTGCTTGACATGGGCTTTGCGCCCAAGGAGGCACAGCGCAAAGGAGACTATCTTCTCTATTTCAAGAGAAGCGAGCATATCGAGGATTTCCTGACGACTGTCGGCGCACCCGTCGCGGCAATGGATATCATGTCCGCCAAGGTCGAAAAGGATATGAAAAACAGCATAAACCGCAAGGTTAACTGCGATTCGGCCAACGCGGACAAGGTCGTTGAGGCCGCGGCAAAGCAAATGGAGGCAATACGCCGCATTGATAAGCTCTACGGACTTGACAGTCTGCCCGACAAGCTGCAGGAGGCGGCGCTGCTGCGCTATGCAAACCCCGGTGCGAGTCTTTCAGACCTCGCGCTGCTGTCCAATCCGCCAGTATCGAAAAGCTGCCTGAGCCACAGGCTCAAGAAGCTTCTGACATATACCCCCGAGGAAGACGAAACATGAGCTTTGTTCATCTGCATGTTCATACCGAATATTCACTGCTCGACGGCGACTGCCGCATAGAGCAGCTGGTTTCGCGCGCAAAAGAGCTCGGCCAGACCGCGCTTGCCATCACCGACCACGGCGTAATGTACGGCGCGGTCGCTTTTTATAAGGCCTGCTGTGCTGCGGGGATAAAGCCGATTATCGGCTGTG
Organism: bacterium; assembly: GCA_963590435.1. Lineage (GTDB taxonomy): Bacteria > Bacillota > Clostridia > Oscillospirales > Oscillospiraceae > F23-B02. Next base: position 3,634 of record CAVAPG010000052.1, on the reverse strand, counting down.
AGGTCTATGTCGCTCCGCGCACGCGCTTTGACAGGGAGCACGGTATAGATTCGGAATATACGCATCTTATACTCCTGTGCAAAAACGAAACGGGATACAAAAACCTCTGCTATCTTGTCTCCATGGCGTTTACGGAGGGATTTTACGGGAAGCCGCGCATTGACTGGGATCTGCTTCACAAGCATGCGCAGGGACTTATCTGTCTTTCGGGCTGCGTCGCCGGCGCAATCCCGCGCATGATAAACTCCGGCAATTACGATGCCGCCAAGGCCAAGGCGCTTGAGCTTGCCGCACTGTTCGGCGAGGGCGGATTTTATCTGGAAATTCAGGACCACGGACTGCGCTCGGAAAAAAGCGCGGCGGACGGTATTATCCGCATTCACCGCGAGACGGGCATTCCCCTTGCGCTGACCAACGACGCGCATTATATAAACAAGGCCGACGCATATTATCAGGACGTGCTCATGTGCGTGCAGATGCAGAAGACCATAAACGACACGGCACGGCTTAAATTCGAGACGGATGAGTTCTATCTCAAAAGCGAGGACGAAATGCGCGCGCTGTTTCCGGAGCATCCGGAGGCGGCGGACAACACCGCGAAGATTGCCGAGCAGTGCAGCTATGATTTCGAGTTCGGAAAATACAAGCTGCCGCGCTTTCAGCTTCCCGAGGGCGAGACAGACAGCTTCGAATATCTGCAGAAGCTCTGCCTTGACGGGCTTGCGCGAAGATATCCCAGCGATGACGGCAGCGTTGCAAAGCAGCTTGATTACGAGCTGCAGATGATAAAAAAGATGGGCTTTGTCGACTATTTCCTCATAGTTTCGGACTTCATAGCCTATGCCAAGAGTCAGAAAATACCAGTCGGCCCCGGACGCGGCTCGGCGGCGGGAAGCGTCGTGTCATACACACTTAATATAACCGATGTAGACCCGATCAAATACAGCCTTTATTTTGAAAGATTTCTCAACCCCGAGCGCGTCAGCATGCCGGATATTGACATCGACTTCTGCGTAAACCGCCGCGGCGAGGTCATAGACTACGTAAACCGCAAATACGGCCACGACCATGTTGCGCAGATCGTGACCTTCGGAACAATGGCGGCGAGAGCGGCAGTGCGCGATGTCGCGCGGGTTCTGGATATAAGCTACGGCGAGGCGGATGCCGTGGCAAAAGCAATCCCCATGGGGCCGAACATGACAATAAAAGAGGCTCTGCGCGTGTCAAAGCCTCTGCGCGATATGTATGACGGAGACGAAATGCTCCACAGGCTTATCGATGTCGCCGAAGCGCTTGAGGGCATGCCGAGGCATGCAAGCATGCATGCGGCAGGCGTTGTTATAACCGACAGGCCCGTTTATGAGTATGTTCCGCTGTCAAAAAACGATGAATCTGTCGTCACGCAATATCAGATGACAACGCTTGAAGAGCTCGGACTTCTCAAGATGGACTTCCTCGGTCTGCGAAACCTCACGGTTCTGGAGGACGCGGCAAAAATGGTGCGGCGCACACAGCCCGACTTCGAGGTCGAAAAAATCCCCGACGGCGATGCCGAGGTCTTCAAAATGCTCTCCGAGGGCAAAACAAGCGGCGTATTCCAGCTTGAAAGTACCGGCATGACGGGCGTATGCACAAGCCTCAAGCCAAAAAGCATCGAGGACATAACCGCAGTTATCGCGCTCTACCGTCCCGGCCCGATGGACAGCATTCCGCGTTTTATCGAATGCTCCGCGCATCCGGAAAAGATAAGCTATAAGCACGAGATGCTCCGTCCGATTCTTGAGGTCACCTACGGCTGCATTGTCTATCAGGAGCAGGTAATCGAAATTTTCCGGCGCCTTGCCGGATTTTCGCTCGGTCAGGCCGATATGATACGCCGCGCGATGAGCAAGAAAAAGCACAAGGTCATTGATGCCGAGCGCGTGGCATTTGTCCACGGCGATGAGTCACGCGGCATTGACGGTGCGGTCAGGCGCGGCGTTCCCGAGGATGTTGCAAACAGCATATATGACGAAATTCTGGACTTTGCGTCCTATGCATTTAATAAGGCGCACGCCGTAAGCTATGCCATAGTGTCATACCGCACGGCATATATGAAGCGGCGCTATCCGCGCCAGTATATGGCGGCGCTCCTGTCCTCGGTGCTAGATAACAGCACGAAAATTGCCGAATACATCGCCGAATGTCGGGACATGGGCATAAAGCTTCTGCCGCCCGATGTGAACGAATCCTATGCCGACTTCTCGGTCAGCGGAGGCGATATACGCTTCGGCCTTGTCGCAATAAAAAGCATCGGCCGCGGCTTTATAAACGAGCTCATCGCGCGCCGCGAGGCCGACGGCCCGTTCCGCAGCTTTGAGGACTTCTGCCGCCGCATGGCAGGCAGGGAGCTCAACCGCCGTGCGATTGAAAATCTCATCCGCGCCGGAGCATTCGACAGTCTCGGCTATAAGCGCAAGGCACTGCTTCAGATTGCCTGCGTGATGATCGACGGTATTCAGCAGGAAAGCCGCAGCAATATCGAAGGTCAGCTCAATCTCTTCGGCGAGCCGGAGTTTGAGGACGCGGGCTCTGTCAGCATAAAAATTCCCGATGTTGACGAATATACAAGGGCAGAGCTCCTTGCAATGGAAAAGGAAACCGCCGGTCTGTATCTGAGCGGTCACCCGATGGACGAGTACCGCGATGCGATAAGGCGCGCCGGCATCGTGCCGATAGGCGCAATTCTTTCCGATGCAGCATCCGATTCCGGCAAAAAAGCCTATCCGGACGGCACGATTGTAACCCTTGCCGGAATAGTTCAGTCAAGCCGCATGCGCACGACGAAGTCAAACTCGCTCATGAGCTATATTAATCTCGAGGACGACACCGGAGCCATGGAGCTCATCGCCTTTCAACGCGCCCTTGACAGCGGCAGTGCCTATATAAAAACCAACGCCGCTATAATCGTCCGCGGAAGAGTTTCCATTCGTGACGAAAAGGAGCCCCAGCTGATGGTTGACAGCATCCGCCCCATATCCGACCTCGGGCAGATAAAGCAGCAGGCGCAACCGCATATAGACTCCGACTCAAAGCTCTGGGTCAGACTCTCCGGGGCCGATGACCCCCTTCTCAAGCGCATAGAGCTTATTCTCACGATGTTCCCAGGACAGCAGCAGCTGATAATTTTCCTTGAGAAGGAAAATCGCCGCGTAGGCGCAAAATGCCTGATCCATCCCTCGCTCATCGCAGAGCTCAGGGAACTGTGCGGAGAGGGAAACGTCGTCCTGAAATCACGATAGGGACAGATTTTAATTTTGAATACAGTAGTGTGATCGTAACCGAATATATTAATTACGCAAAAAGGCATAACCGCGATAAGCGGCTATGCCTTTTTTCAGGGAAAAGTCCCTATTTTGCCATTGACGGCATGTTTTTCTTCACCCGATTATGCGATTAGAACGGCCAATCGAAAAGTGAATTGAAGATGAACCAGTACTTGAACTTGATGAGAAGCTTCAGCATTCTTTTATCCTCCCTCTCTAAAATTTTTTCGTTTCTCTTAATATTAGAGACGGATTAATTTGCCCGATATTTCACACTCTTAGAAATTTTTCATTATTTTTTTATTTTTTTCGTGCGCATAGTCATACAA
>CAVAPG010000051.1:0-12415 GCA_963590435.1 bacterium | reverse complement strand
CTTCTTACCCATGTTCATCTGAGCTGCAACTTCTGCTGCAAAGTCCTCTTCCTTCTTTTCGATACCTTCACCGGTCTGGAAGCGAACTGCGTCAACGAACTTGATGCTGCCGCCGAGCTTCTTTGCTGCGTCTGCAATGTACTTCTCTACGCTGCCCTGGAAAATATCGCCACGAACGAACTCCATCTGCATGAGGCAGTTTTCCTCGTAGAACTTGTTCATCTTGCCCATTACGATCTTTTCCTTGACCTGTGCGGGCTTGGCAGCCATCTTCGGGTCGTTATCCATAAGTGCAAGTGCGACCTTCTTCTCCTCTGCAAGGACATCCTCGGTTACCTGACTCTTATCCCAGAAGCGAGGATTGAGAGCCGCTATCTGCATTGCAATATTCTTTCCGACCTCGGTAGCATCAATGCCGCCCTCAACTGCGAGATTGACAAGGACGCCAATCTTGCCGCCGGCATGAACGTAAGCCACGGAGCTGTTCTCGCCAAAGCGGGCAAAACGACGAATCTGAAGATTCTCGCCGATGGACATAACCTTCTCGGGCATTGTCTCAGCGACGGTGAGCTCGCTGTTGGGATACTTGCACTGCTGGAGAGCTTCAACATCTGCGGGGTTGTCCTTCAAAACGACCTTGCAGATATCCTTAACGAAAGAAACGAACAGATCGCTCTTTGCGCAGAAGTCAGTCTCGCAGTTTACTTCAACAACTGCACCGACACCGCACTGTGAGCAAACTTCTGCATATGCCATGCCTTCTGCTGCAATACGGCCGGCTTTCTTTGCCGCCTTTGCGAGGCCCTTTTCACGGAGATACTCAACTGCCTTATCCATATCGCCGTCACATTCGGACAGTGCCTTTTTGCAGTCCATCATGCCGACGCCTGTCATCTCACGGAGAGTTTTTACGTCCTGTGCTGTAAATGCCATTACTTTTTCCTCCTGTATCATTATAGCGACGGGAAATCTAACACATACCCGTCACCCGTCTTCAGTTCAAAAAAGGGAGCAGGATATGCTCCCTAATTAATTATTCCTCTTCGACTTTTTCCGCCTCTGCCTCTGCCAGGGTTTCTTCAGTCTCTGCATCGGCGCCCTGACGGCCTTCCTGAACGGCGTTAGCCATGGTGGAAGCGATCAGACGGATAGCGCGGATAGCGTCATCATTTGCGGGGATAACATAATCGACCTCATCGGGGTCGCAGTTAGTGTCAACAATTGCGACAATGGGAATATGAAGCTTGCGAGCCTCTGCAATAGCATTGTGCTCCTTGCGGGGGTCAACCACGAACATTGCGCCGGGAAGCTTCTTCATTTCCTTAACGCCGCCGAGGTACTTCTCGAGCTTTTCCATCTCGCCCATGTGCTTCATAACTTCCTTCTTGGGAAGCATATCGAAGGTTCCGTCCTCCTGCATCTTCTTGAGCTGTGCAAGACGATCGATACGGGTACGCATGGTCTTGAAGTTTGTGAGCATGCCGCCGAGCCAACGTGCATTCACGTAATACATACCGACACGGGAAGCCTCTTCCTTGATGGCCTCTGCTGCCTGCTTTTTTGTGCCGACGAACAGAACGCTCTGGCCGTTTGCGGCAACATCGCGAACGAAGTTATATGCCTCGTCAAGCTTTTTGACCGTCTTCTGAAGGTCGATGATGTAAATGCCGTTACGCTCCATGTAGATGTACTCGGCCATTTTGGGGTTCCAGCGGCGGGTCTGGTGACCGAAGTGGACACCGGCTTCCAGCAGCTGCTTCATTGATACTACTGACATTTGTTTTTCCTCCTGATTTGTTTTTTCCTCCGAGCATCTCATCCCCTTGCCCAAGCCGTAGCCACATGGGAAAAAGTCAATGCCCGTGCGAAATGCCCTGATATAATATCAAAAATTCAATGTCTTTTCAATACTTTTTTGCATATTTCGAAAAAATATTTTTTATTTTCAACTAATCAATCAGCTTATAAGCTCCGGACAGAGCTCCGGATTAATCGTCTCCTCGCATGAAGCGCACATTGCAGCCGCCTTCATTGCAGCCGAAGCGCTTTCGGCAATGCCGAAGTCATGAACACCTGCCCAGATTATTGCCGCCGTCGCCGCATCTCCGCAGCCTGTGCAATTGACAATTTCGCCCGATTCACAAGGAAGCTTTATTATCTCGCCGTCGGCAGCTGCAACTATACCGTCACCGCCGAGGGAAACGAAAACCTGCTTTACACCTTCGCGCAGAAGTGCCTCCGCGGCAAACAGCGAGGTTGATTCCCCCGTCATATCCTTTGCCTCAAATTCATTGGGCTTAAATGCCGTAAGTTTTGAAAGCGCCGGTCTTAATCTTTCCGCCTTGGCAGACGATACCGGATCGGCATACAGCGGAGGCGTTATATTCTCCGCAATCCACGCAACCGTCTCGCGCGTGAGATTTGCATCAATAACGACAGCATCAGCGGAGTTTATCTCTCTGATATGCGACTTGAGATACTCGGGAGTTATACTTGCCGATATGTCCGTATCGCTCACACCTATCAGCATATCGCCTTTTTCGTCGGTGATATAGAGATAGCTTGAGGTTCTTCCTCCGCTCATTCGGCGACTCATGTGCATATCCATGCCGAGCTTCGTGCAGCTTTCATATATACTGTCACCATAGACATCGTCGCCTATTGCCGCAATGAATTTGACATTGATGCCCAGCAGGCAAAGATTATGCGCAATATTTCGTCCGACCCCTCCGGGGCTGAACGAGACAGTTCCCGGATTTGAATCCTTCAGCTGCGGAGCTTTATTCGGTCTGCCGCATATATCCATGTTCACGGCGCCTATAACAACTACCGTTTTATTCTCCATATATCCTCCGCATACTCATTCACTGCCCTGTCAGCGGCAAATATTCCGGATTGGGCTATGTTTGCAATTGCCAGTCTCGCCCGCTCGGCAGGATTGGATATGATTGAATACATTCTGTCGTGCGTGTTTACATAATCTCTGAAATCTGCACAGAGCATGTATGGGTCGCCGTTGTAGAGCAGGTTTGATACGAGGTCCGAATAGCTCTTTCCATCGGCAAAGCCGCAGCTTATTCTGTCAAGTACCGCAGCAAGTTCCGCATCTTCGCGAGCAAAGCGCTGGGGATCATATCCGGATGCCTTGAGGGCGTTAACCTCGTCCGTCTTCAAGCCGAATAGGAACATGTTTTTATCGCCGAGACGCTCGAACATTTCGACATTTGCGCCGTCCAGCGTACCTATTGTCACCGCTCCGTTGAGCATAAGCTTCATATTTCCGGTTCCCGAAGCTTCTTTTCCGGCAGTTGATATCTGCTCGGAAACCTGAGCCGCCGGCATAAGCGTCTCTGCCGCCGATACACGATAGTTCTCCATAAAACACACCTGGAGTTTTCCCTTGCACAGGGGGTCTCGGTCTATATCATCGGCAAGTGAGCAAATAAGCTCTATTATGCGCTTGGCTGTGTAATACCCTGCGGCCGCCTTTGCTCCGAAGACGAAGGTCCTCGGAATGAAATCCGCATTTGGATCCTCGTGGATTTTCAGCTGAAGGCGCGTTATCTGCATTGCACACAAAAGCTGACGCTTGTATTCGTGAAGGCGCTTAACCTGCACGTCGAGTATTGCCTCCGTGTTGAGGGCAAAGCCGTCATTTTTCGCAAGGAAGCCCGCAAAGTCGCATTTGTTAAGCCGCTTTATTTCGTTTATATGACCTTGAACATCGCTGTTTTCGGCATAATTGAGAAGTTCTATCAGTTTTTCAGGTTCAGTGAGGTATTCATCGCCATTGAGAAGTTCACTTACCAGACCATGCAGCCGCGGATTTATCTGCGCAAGCCAGCGCCGATGATCAATTCCGTTTGTCACATATGTAAATCTTTCCGGACAAAGCCGGCAAACATCCTTAAAGAGGTCCGTTCTGAGTATCTCTCCGTGCAGGGCCGATACACCGTTTATTTTGTAGCAGGCTGAAAGACAGAGATTTGCCATATGCACCTGTCCGTCACGGATGATAAGATTATTTCCGACTTTTTCGCTGCTGCCGAATTCAGCCACGAGCTGATCACACCAGCGGCGGTTTATCTCGCACAGGATTTCCCATACTCGAGGAAGGAGCGTCTGCACAAGCTCCTGCGGCCATTTTTCAAGTGCTTCGCTCATGACGGTGTGGTTGGTATATGCAACCGATTCTGTAACCTGCTCCCATGCTTCATCCCAGCCGAGCCCATATTCATCCATCATGATGCGCATAAGTTCCGGAATAACAAGCGCCGGATGCGTATCGTTTATCTGAATTGCGTGGTGCTTTGAGAAACTCTTAATATCACCGAATCGCTTTATATGAGTTTTTATAATCGACTGTGCCGTTGCGGAAAGGAAGAAATACTGCTGCTTAAGACGGAGAGTCTTGCCTTCGATATGGTCATCGGCAGGATACAGGACTTTGGTGATGACCTCGCTCATAGTACGTTGCTCAAGGCTCTTTACATATTCGCCCTCCGAGAAGAGATACATGTCAAGCGCACTTGTGCTTCTTGCATCCCAAAGGCGAAGAATATTCACGGTATTGCCGCCGTAACCGGCTATAAGCATATCGCGCGGAACAGCTGTTACAGTCTGGTATCCGGTATGCTCGGCGTGGTATCTTCCGAAATTATCCCAGCGTGGTGAAATCGTTCCTCCGAAGCGCACTTCCACTGCTTCGTCATTGTGCGCAACAAGCCAGCTTTCGGCCGCGCTACGCCAGTCATCTGCCGTTTCCGTCTGTTTTCCGTCGATGATTTTCTGGCGAAAAATTCCCAGCTCATAACACAGCGAATAGCCTGTTGCCGGAATGCCGAGCGTAGCCAGCGAGTCCATATAGCAAGCAGCGAGCCGTCCGAGGCCGCCGTTTCCGAGTCCGGCATCATTTTCCGTTTCGAATATATCCGCGGCATTTCGCCCAAGATCCGTGAGTGCGCCCGTAAGGGCATCCGCTATGCCGAGGTTAAATGCATTTTTCATCAGACTGCGTCCCATAAGGAACTCCATAGACAAATAGTGCACCTCTCGCTCGGGGCATTTTGTTTCCTCAACGGCGAGCAGTCTGCTCATAATTTCGCGTATAACTATGGCGCTTGCCTGAAATATCTGATCGTCTGTTGCTGTTTCTGCTGTTACGGCAAAGTGCGCGCAAAGCTTATCCTCTATTGCGCTGCGCACCTCGTCGCGTGATATTTGGCTTGTGAACATATTTTAAATTCTTCTCCTGATTTTGCTTATATCTTCGTGCCCTTCGGTAGTACGACAGGCAGCTTATTACTGCCGATTATGGTCTGGAACGGTGAAACGCTCGACTGCTTGTCGGCAATGACATTTTTCAAAATAACACCCTCACCTATTTCCGTTCCGCGCATAATGACGCAGTTTGAGAGCTTTGCGCCTTTTTTTATACGCACATCCGATGAAATGATGCAGTTTTCAACTTCGCCTTCAATTATGCATCCGTCGGCAACGAGACTGTTGGCCGCTTTTGAGTTTTCTGCATAATATGTGCTGACATCCTCGTGGGTTTTTGTCCGCACCGGGCGTTCACTCGGGAAGAGGTCTGCCCTGTTTGCCGTTTTTAGCATATCCATATTTGCGGCAAAATAAGCCTCTGTACCCATAATGCGCTTGCCATAGCCGCGATGGATATATACATTTACACAACCGCCGTTTGCAAGATAGTCGGAAATTGCATCGCGGTGGAAATGATAATTGTTTGCCGCGGCGCAAGCATCCATCATGCTGATGAGCAGTTTTTTCGATATTACATATGCCTCAAGCGACGCAACGCCTGCTCCTGCGGTTGTCTGGTTAAACACCATACTGCGTGCAAATCCGTCACTATCGACAATGTAGCGGTGATGTTTATAATCCGGTGTGCATTCGGTGCAAATTGCGGTTATCTCTGCGCCTGATGCAATATGGTCTTCTATTACGGCACGCATATCGATATTTGCCGCTGTATTGCCGTGCATCATGATAATATTTTCGGCTGTTATATCCCGAATGTATGTAGAAACAGCATTCAGGGCTTCGATTGTGCCGTTATAGTCGCCCTGATGATACTCCGGAAGTCCAAATGGCGGAAGCATGCGCAAGCCGCCTATTCTGCGTCCCATGTCCCAGTCTTTTCCGCTGGCAAGATGGTCAAGCAGTGACTGATAATCTCTACGCATAATAACTCCGACATCGTGGATACCGGCGTTCATAAACGAAGACAGGGCAAAGTCAATCAGTCTGTAACGTCCGCAAAACGGCAGTGAGGATGCGGTGCGATGGCGCACGAGCTCACCAAGCTCCGGAACAGCGCCGTAAGCAAAGATTATTCCGTGAAAATCACTCATTTTCAGACCTCCTCGCTTTTGTATATCATAGCTCCCGCTTTTACGCAGGCACCTTCTCGTATATCCAGCCTCGGGCCGCAGGTTGCAACGCCCCATTCATCACTGCCGTCAGGCGGTGCTCCGACATGGGAATTGCGATGGACAACTGTCTGTTCGCCAATAATTGCATATTCCACAACTGCTCCACTCTCCACCTTGGCACCGGGCATCAAAACCGAATAGAGCACTTTTGCCCCTTTTTCAACCACAGCGGAAGACGAAAGCACGGAGTTTTCAACCTCACCCTCTATCTGACAGCCTTCGGTGACAATAGAGTGCACGACCTTGGCTTCCGGTCCGACGTAATGCGGCGGCTGCGCTACGCTTCTTGACCGTATAGGCCAGCTTGGATCATAAAGATTTATCAGCGTTGTGGACAGCATATCCATATTTGCATCCCACAGGCTTGTTATAGTTCCGACATCGCGCCAATACCCGTCGAAGCGATAAGGCCAAAGCTTTTCGCCTGCCTTAAGCATATTGGGAATTATATTTTTTCCGAAATCCTTACTTGAATTCGGGTCGTTTTCATCCTCAATGAGATACTTGCGAAGCTTTTTCCAATTGAATATATATATGCCCATTGAGGCAAGGTCACTCTTTGGCTGCTTCGGTTTTTCCTCAAACTGCTCAACATATCCGTCCTCGCCCAGATTCATAATTCCGAAGCGCGTAGCATCCTCCATTGAGACCTGCAAAACAGCTATCGTACATGCGGCATCATGCTCAATATGCTCGCGGAGCATTTTCGCATAATCCATCTTGTATATGTGGTCACCGGAAAGAATGAGGACATTATCCGGATCATACATTTCGATAAAGCCTATATTCTGATAAATGGCATTTGCCGTGCCGGAAAACCATGAGCCTGTCTCGCCGGCAGTTTGATATGGTGGGAGGATGAACACGCCGCCGTCTGTTGAATCAAGATCCCACGGCTGACCGCCGCCTATATAGCTGTTCAGCTGCAGCGGACGGTACTGCGTAAGTACGCCCACCGTATCTATTCCGGAGTTTGCGCAGTTAGACAGTGGAAAATCAATAATTCGATATTTCCCTCCGAAGGGCATATTCGGCTTAGCCACGTCCTGGGTCAAGGCATAAAGCCTTGAACCCTGTCCTCCGGCAAGGAGCATTGCTATGCAGCTTTTTTTCATGTCATCCGTCCTTTCTGACTGTTCTGACTTTTTTGATAAATTAAATGGCGGCAAAGTGCCCGAGCCCCCTGCCGCCATCACGTAGGGGAACTTAACCCCTTGAGTTATATATGTTCATTGCCTTGTCTGCGCCTTCGATGATATAGCACTCGACGGCGTCGGCCGCTTTTTTTGCGGCCTGCTCCATATCTGCCGCATCCTGTCCCTTAAAAGAGGCAAGCACCCAGTCTGCCATATCATAGTCCGGGTGAGGCGGAGCACCCACACCCATACGTATGCGTGGAAACTGATCGGTCCCGAGCTGAGCTATAACGCTTTTCAGACCGTTATGTCCGCCGGCAGAGCCTCCGCGGCGAATTCTCAATCTGCCGATTGGAAGTGCTATTTCGTCGGATACGACTATTACCCGCTCCGGTGGAATTTTATAGAACTTTGCCGCCTGCACTATCGCGTCGCCGGATAGATTCATATATGTCTGCGGTTTCATCAAAAGGACCTTATGTCCCTGAATATCCACCGTCTGGGTAAGTGCCTTGAAACGCATTTTGTTTATGCGTACATTGAATTTTTTCTCTGCGGCATCTGCTGCCATGAAGCCCGCGTTATGTCTTGTTCCGTTGTATTTAAGTCCGGGGTTTCCGAGAAAAGCGGCAATCCACTCCACCCCACCTTTGGAGAAAAACATTTTATTCGAACAGATTAGAGATGGATATCTCTTCGTAAACGCGCTGAATGGCCTCGGCGAAAACAGGGGCTACAGACATGTACTTAATCTTATCACACGGCTGTTTGTCTGCAGGATACGGAATTGTGTCGAGCAGGAGCAGTTCCTTAATGCAGCTGCTTTCAATACGATCTATGGCCGGACCGGAAAGTACACCGTGGCTTGCGCATGCAAAGACTTCCTTGGCTCCGCCAATTTCTACAATTGCTTTTGCTGCTCCGACAAGGGAGCCGGCGGTATCGACCATGTCGTCAAGCAGGATGCAGGTCTTGCCCTCAACATTGCCGATGATATTCATAACCTCGGACTGATTTGCCTTCTCGCGGCGCTTGTCAACAATAGCCATATTGCAGCCGAGCTTCATGGAGAAGTTGCGTGCACGTGCAGTGCTGCCGACATCGGGCGAAACGACCATAATGTCCTCATTATCCTTGCCGAAAACATCCAGATAATGCTTTGCGAAAAGCGGTGCGCCGAAAAGATTGTCAACGGGAATGTCAAAGAAGCCCTGAATCTGTGCAGCATGGAGATCCATGGTTAGGACTCTGTCGGCACCCGCTGCTGTTATGAGGTTTGCTACGAGCTTGGCGGAGATGGGATCGCGGCTCTTTGCCTTGCGGTCCTGACGGGCATAACCGAAATACGGTATGACAGCCGTGATACGACCGGCAGATGCTCTGCGCATCGCATCGATCATAACAAGCAGCTCCATAAGATTATCGTTTACAGGCTTGCATGTGGACTGAACAATGAAAACATCGGCGCCGCGCACCGGTTCATGGACGGATATTGAACACTCACCGTCTGCAAAGTGCGAGCAGGTGCACTCGCCGAGGTTTTTGAAAAGCTGGTTGCATATCTGGTTTGCAAGCTTTGGATTGGAGTTGCCGGAGAATACTTTAATCTCTTTACCGTGGGAAATCATTTTAAATCGTCCTCTCTGTATTGATTCGGGGCCGTGCCCGTCATATCTGTCGTTTTTGATTATATCAAATGCGTATCGGTTTGAAAAGGGGGCTTGATATAGAATTTTGTAACTGAATTGACTGTTTTTATGTACAAAAACGCAAGGACGGCCAATAACCGTCCTTGCGCAGCGTTTTAATTTTGTTAACCAAGCGGCATAATACCTATAGCCGTTCTCGCTGTTTCTATTTTATCTTCAACATCATATGTAGCATAAAGTATATCCTTTATGTTCTGAACATCTCCTCCCGTGACAAATCCTGCGAGAATGCAGAACACGCCGAGAACGAGTGCAATGATTGCAATGGTGGAAACTATCTTCCAGACTTTATCCATTGTCAGACACCTCCCTGACGCATACCTTTCGTCCGAGCTCGACAATACCGCCGACAAGGCCTTTTATACCGCGCACGAGCATCAATATGCCAAGCCACAGCAGGATAAGAGCTATCGCAAAACCAATAAGTGATACGCCGGCGCACAGCATTATATCCGCAAACATTACAAGTTTTGAGAAAGCAAACGCAAGCAGTTCAGCACCGGCGGCAATTACCAAAACACCGATTCCGAGCAATACAAGCGTTACGGCTATTGCAAGCACAAGAAGCACAAGTCCAATTGGAATTGCAAAAATCAAATAGAGAATAAGCAGGGCAACATTAGTTTTATACTCGACTACAGCTTCCGGAGTCTCCGTACTTTCTGGCTGTTCAAATACAAATTCAGTGTCTTCAAGCGATGAAGTCTCCTCTAAGCCTTCGGCATCGGCCAAGCTTTCCTCCGGCGATTCGGCAGCATCCGTTTCGGCGGCTTCCACAGCAGTTGCTTCCTCGGCAGGATCGTCATTTAACTCCGCAATCTCGTCGGATGTTTTTTCTTCCGAGTCATCATTTTCCTCAGAATGCTCATCTGTCTCCTGGCCATCGGATTCACTGACTTCGGTGTCTTCAGCCGCAGGTTCTTCTTCCGGTTCCTGCTCTGCCGTTTTATCCGATTGCTCGGAATTCTCCGGATTCGATATCTCTGACGGTTCCTCCGGAACATTTTGAGCAGTTGGCTCTTCATCCGGTTCACTTGGAGCAGACTCCTGCTCAGCGAAGAAGATGGGCTTATACTCTGTTCCCTCTTCCGCTGCTTTTTCGCGTCGGATTTCCTCAATTACATCCGCATATGAAAACTCTACCGTCGGCTCTGCAGGTTTTTCTTTTTTCACGGGAGTTACGACTATATGCTCCGACTTAGCCGCGCTCTCTTCCTTTGAGTCAGCCTCGGTCGCAAGTTTTCGCTCAGAACGTTTATACGTACGTGAAATTGTTACCGCAAGCTTAGTCGGAGAACCAAAACTTTCGAGCATTGACTGCTCATCATCCGCCTCATCGAGCATTTTATTGTACTGGGCAAGGATGTCCTCCTTGTCCTCCTTGAACATGAAGGCAAGAAGTTTAGAAAGCTCCGCCATATATCTTTGTCTGTTGATATGCGTCACCTCCGAATAATATTAACACAATCAATCATCTGAATGCACTGCTAAATTTATATCATTATAAATAAAAAGTATACATTGGTCAAGATTTTTTCTGCATAAGCCCTGAACTATTGACATTCTGTAGCTCGTTGGATAAAATAAATTGGTTATTTAACACAAAGGAGAATTTATAATGGCAAAGGATAAGAAAGTTGAACAGATAACCGATATGGAGCAGGATTTTGCCCAGTGGTTTACAGATGTCTGCACAAAGGCGGAGCTTGTTGATTACTCCGGCGTTAAGGGGCTTTTCATCCTGCGCCCATACGGCTATGCCATTTGGGAGAATATACAGAAAGAACTTGACAGGATGTTCAAAGAAAGCGGACATGAAAATGTGTCCATGCCTATGCTCATTCCCGAAAGCCTGCTTCAGAAAGAAAAAGACCATGTTGAGGGCTTTGCGCCTGAATGCGCATGGGTAACTGTCGGCGGTTCAGAGGAGCTGCCCGAAAGACTGTGCATACGTCCGACCTCCGAGACACTTTTCTGCGACCACTGGAGTCATACTGTGCATTCCTGGCGTGATCTGCCTATGCTGTACAACCAGTGGTGCTCTGTTCTGCGCTGGGAAAAGACAACACGTCCGTTCCTTCGCGGCAGAGAGTTCCTCTGGCAGGAAGGCCACACACTACACGAGACCGAAGCCGAGGCTCGCGAGGAGACTCTGCATCAGCTTGAGGTCTACGCCGACCTGTGCGAAAATTATCTGGCCATGCCTGTTATCCGCGGCAACAAGACCGAAAAAGAAAAGTTTGCCGGCGCAGTGAACACCTATACCATCGAGTGCATGATGCACGACCACAAAGCTCTCCAGTCCGGCACGAGTCACTATTTCGGAACCGGCTTTGCCGAGCAGTTTAATATAACCTTCACGGATCGTGAGAACAAGCAGCAGTATCCGCATCAGACCTCATGGGGCCTGTCTACACGCGTTATCGGCGGCATAATCATGACCCATGGCGATAATAATGGTCTTGTCCTGCCTCCACGCATTGCACCCGTGCAGGTCATAGTCGTTCCCGTCGCGCAACACAAACCGGGCGTAACCGAGAAGGCAAATGAACTGTATTCTTCTCTTAAGGCCGCAGGAATCCGCGTCAAAATCGATCTCAGCGACAACAGCCTTGGCTGGAAGTGCGCACAGTATGAGATGAAGGGCGTTCCTCTGCGTATTGAGATCGGTCCGCGCGATATTGAAAACGACGTTTGCATGGCTGTAAGACGCGATAACGGTGAGAAGATTTCCGTTGCGCTCTCTGATTTGACTGTGAAGGTTCCGGAGCTTCTCGATGCTGTACAGCAAGGACTTTTCGATAAAGCGAAAAAGAACCTTGATGAGCATATCTTTGAGGCGCACTCGCTTGAGGAAGCAAAGCAGCTTCAGGAGGAAAAGGGCGGCTTCATAAAGACAATGTGGTGCGGTGAGCTTGACTGCGAGTTGAAGATGAAGGAGCAGGCGGGCATGTCCTCACGCTGCATTCCCTTCAAGCAGGAAAATCTCGGCGACACCTGCCCCATCTGCGGCAAGAAGGCAAAGCACATGATCTACTGGGGCGTAGCGTATTAAATAATAAGGCTCTGTGTCAATAGTTGGGGTAGAGCAAAAATAAAGAAAATCGAAGTAATG
>CAVAPG010000050.1:0-12420 GCA_963590435.1 bacterium | reverse complement strand
CTCATGGTTTATTATCTGCTCCGGTGTAAGATACGGATGATCCGAGCGCACATATGTCTTTAACCGCCATTTCCAGATATTAGGGTTTATTTAGGCTGTTTTAGGTGCTAATCCGTGCAACTGCGTGCACAGGCGTGCACAAAAGCCTGAGTACAAGTGCCTACCGTGCACTTAAAAAATTGCGATTTGGTCGAGAAAGTTATTCGCACCGCTGTTTCTTGGCATTCTCACAACAGATTTTCGTGCGGAATTGCGCTTGTGTATTTCTTGATTGCCGCAAGAGCATAGATCATAACAATCAGCTCGGTTATTGGCATTGCAAGCCACAGTGAATTTGCTCCGGCTGCAATCGGAAGTATCAGTATGAGAGCTCCGCTGATTACAAGTCCTCTGGACACGGAAACAATAAACGATGCGGCAGGTTTCATGATAGCCTGAAAATAGTATGTTGAAAAGATATTGAACGGCAGCAAAAGGAAAGAGATGGCATAGGTGCGGATAATAGACGGTGCCATTTCGAGAATCTCGGAAGTCGGCGACATGAAGATTCGAATGTAGAGGTTCGGACAGAGCATGCTGAGCGCCGTCCAGAATATCCCGAAGAATGCAGTGGTCCAAAGTGCAAGATGAAGTGTTTCCTCTATTCGTTTTCCTTTTCCGGCCCCGAAATTTGTCGATATAATCGGCTGGGCCGCCTGGCCTACGCTGTATGCACAGCACTGCACGAACGTGCTGACCTGAATAATCGGCCCGTAAATTGCCAGTGCGTTTGAACCGAGATATTTCATTATCTGCCGGTTGAAAAGAACAGTCAGAATGCCCATTGCCGCATCAATGAAAAATGTTGAAAACCCTGTGACTGTAATCCTGTGCAGTTTAGCGAAAAGCCCGTCCGGAATTTTGAACCGAAGAGTATTTTTCCTGCCGAAGAAATGCGTAATAAGAACAAGAAACGAGATGACAGATCCGATTGCCGTTGCAAGTCCGGCACCGTATATGCCCATGTCGCAGGTAAATACAAAAAAGTAATCGCCGAAAATGTTAAATATGCCTCCGGACAAAACGCCGATGGTAGCAAGACCGGGATTCTTGTCGTTTCGCAAAAATGCGGCAAGCATCTGGTTAAATAAAAACAGGGGAAAGACATATTTGATCGGCCGCATGTACTCCCGAGCCAGGGCAAGCAGGGATTCATCAGCACCGAAGAAAATAAGAATCGGCCGCTCGAAGCAGACTACGCAAATCCAGGCAAGAGCAGACAACAGTATTGAACCAATTACAGATGCAGAAAAATATTGATTTTCGCCGCCGTCGCTTCGATTTCCACTGCCGCGCAATGTGCTGAATATTACGCTTCCGCCGATGCCCATTAAAAGCCCGAGACTGTAGATGATGTTCCAAATCGGCGCAACGACGGCCAATGCCGCCGTGCCGTCGGGGCCCTGATACTGCCCAACCATGGCTGTGTCTACGATTGAGTAAACCGATGTGATTAACGCACTGCCAAAGGCAGCCCCAAGATACTTGAAATAAATCTTTTTGATTTTACCGTTTAGAAAATCCATACAGCGTCTCTCCCATACATGAAAAAGCCGGATAAGAAACAGACATTTCAGTCTGCCTCTTATCCGGCTGTTGTTTCTTCGAACAACTCGCCCTCCGAGCGATCGTGAGTGATTTTAGCACATGCCCGACATCATGTCAAGCACTTAGTATTGCGTGCTTATAAATAGAACAGACGCCCACCGTGAACAGGCTTGGCGTCAGGCAGAGCACCGTCAGCGTAGCCTAAAATGCAGTTGCCTACGCCTATGTATTCATCACCTATGCCTTTGCCGCGGAGTATCTCGCGAGCTTCGGGCATCTCAAAAACTTCTTTTGCTCTGTTTACCCAGCAGGAGCCGAGTCCGATAGCAGCTGCCGCATTCATAAGATTCCCGAGCACGAGACTGCCGTCCTCTATGTACGTCGGCACATTTCTGTCAGCAAGAACTACAATGACTGTCGGAGCCCCGTAGAACGGATCGATATCTTTGCCCATAACGCTGGCGTTGAGCTTTGAAAGCTTCGCTATTGTTTCCTTGTCCTGAACAACGAACATAATTGTCGGTTGACGGTTCATCGCCGACGGTGCGGCAAGCCCTGCCGACAGTACGCTTTGAAGCTCGGCATCTGTAATCTGATTCGGCTTATATGCCCTGACGCTTCTGCGGTTTAAAAGCTTATCCAATGCTTCAGTCATCTGCGTCGTCCTCTTCCACATCGTAGTAATCGGCATAGTCTCCGCCGTTTTTAGCTGCCTCAACGGCTGCCTTTGCGGCTTCGAGCTCCTCACGCATTACCTCTATGCGATCGTCCATTGCTTTGAGCTCTTCAAACAGAGGTGCATAACTGCCGCTCGGATTGTCGTGGTTTTCGTCATAGCACAGTCTGCCAATCTCAATGAAGACCTTGTTCTGCTCCTCAAGCTCACCGTTTATCTGGAGTGTGAGCTTTGCTATATTCGCATAGCATCTTGCCGCGGTACTGCCTTTGTCATATGCATCCTTAAGTCCGCCGCTTTCAACATAGTTTTTTGCTTTTTTTGTCACGCTGTTTATTGTTCCTTTAAGTATGCTTTTGTAATCTGCCATGATATTAGCTCCTTTCATTTTCAATGAACTCGTCGGCCGACTTGCCGCGGTTTACGAACAGCTCGTCGGGTGAATGTTTTTTCCTTGCGTTGATTATAAGTATAACAGCGGCCGCGGCGGCACTTACTATTGCCAGAAGCTGCGATACGCGAATGCTGCTTGAGCCGATATATAAGCTGTCTGTTCTCAGTCCTTCTACCCATGCTCTGCCCAGACCGTACCACAGAACATACAGCCATGTAAACTGCCCGTCATATCTTCTGAGCCCTTTGCGGAGTAAAATGCAGAGAATTATCAGCCCTGCAATATTCCACAGGCTTTCGTACAGAAAAGTCGGGTGGACGAACACGGTAACGCCGTCTGGAGTCGTCAGCCCCATGCGGCAGAAGATATCTGTTTCTACGCCGAATGCTTCGCGGTTAATGAAATTTCCCCAGCGGCCGATTGCCTGTCCTATAAGCAGACCGAATGCGCAGAGATCGCCGAGGACCAGAACGGGGATTTTCTTTTTTTTGCAGACCAGTACACCGGCTATTACCCCAGCGATTATACCGCCGTAAATTGCAAGTCCGCCGTCCCGAACGGAAAAAATTTCGGAAGGATTTGCAGCGAAATAGTCAAGCCTGAACAGAACATAATACAGCCTTGCGCCTATTATACAGCTTGGTATAAGCCAGATTACATAGTCAAACAAATCGTCCGATGTAAGCCCGAATTTTGCCGCCAGTCTTGCGCAGAACAGTGCGGCAATGATAAAACCGGCCGCAATAATTACACCGTAGAAATATATCTCAAAACCGAAAACCGTGAAGCTGTACGGCGGATTGATGCTCCAATCGCCCAGCATCGGAAAGCTTATTGCCGCGTCACGCAGCATGGTTGCAGTGAGAAAATTCATGTATCCATCACGCCTTTACGGGGTTAATCACGCTCATTGCGAGCCTGTCCGGAGTAAGATATGTTTTGAGGAACTCCGTGCATTCTTCAATTTTTACGCTCTCGAGTGTTTCAAATGCATCAAGAGCGCAATAACCGCCGAATACGCCGTCAACGAGCGACAGGCAAAGTCCGTCAAAATCCTCAAGGGCGCGCAGGCGTGAACCGAATGATGCGCGCTTGGCTGTCTCAAAGATGTTTCTGTCAAGTCCGTTTGAGAAAATATCCGAAAGTTCGCTGTTTATTTCGTCAAGCACCTTCTGCGGATTTGCGCTTTCTCCGCTGATCATTACGGTTGCAGTTCCGGCGGTGTAGTCAATTTCATAGTCATAGTCGCGGTTCAGCAGACCCTCTTCATAGAGCCTGTTATAAAATTTTCCGGAGGTGCCGAAAACCGAACGCAATGCAAGTCCGGCAACCATCTTCTGCCTGAGAAGGGAAGCCCCGGCGTGAGCGGGCGTTACCTTTGCACCGATGAGAAATTGCGGTGCGGAAACCTCCATACTCTCTTCATTGTAGCTCTTTATCGGAAATTCGGATTCCGCAGGTCCCATATCGGCTTTCGGAATATCTGCCTTTTCTCGGGGAAGTATCTCGTCTGCGATTGCAAAAACACTTTCCGGGTCACAATCGCCGGCTACGCAGAGCGTCATATTTGACGGAGCATAAAAGGCCTTGTGGCAGTTATAGAGTGTTTCAGCCGTTATTTCCGCAATACTTTCTATACTGCCGGCGACCTGATCGCGCACAGGATTGTGCTCATAGAGCATGCGCATGAGCCTGTTGTAAATTACATATCCCGGGTTGTCTTCAACCATGCAGATTTCCTGGCCGATTATGCCCTGTTCCTTGTCGACGGTTTCCTGCGTGAAATACGGAGTCGAAACAAATTTGAGAAGCATGCGAAGATTCTCCTCAAACCCGGTAGTGCAGTCGAAAAAGTATGCGGTCATTCCGCTTGATGTAAACGCGTTAGGCTGTGCACCGTTTGCGGACAGAACGCTCAGGGCATTGTCTCCGTCGGGCATGTCAAACATCTTGTGCTCGAGAAAATGCGCGACGCCTGCGGGTGTGTCATGCATTGTGCCGTTTAGCGAAAAACGCCTGTGAGCACCGCCGTAATTAGTGGCAAACACGGCGTATGAAAGCCTGAATTCGGGCTTTGTGATGACATTTATATTAAGTCCGTTATGAAGCTGACCAAAGTACAGGTCCTCACCGATTTTTTCGTATCTCTTATGCTTCATCGACATCCTCCTCACCGTTTCCGCGCAGGTAATAGATTGCATCGCAAACTACGCTGTTTGCAATTTCTATGACTGCATCGAGCTCAACACACTCAACGGCGGCGGCAAGCTCATCCGGACCGAAATCCAGTCCGTCAATTGTATTCGAAAGGCAGAAGCCCTCAAGGCTGTATTGTGAGTCAAGTATCGAGCGCAGATCCGAGGCAACACTTTTTTTTGCGGCCAGGAGCTCGTCGCTCGTGACATCGCCATGCCTTATGGCCTCAAGCTGGGCGAATATCTCATCTTTGGCTGCATTGAATTTATCAAAATCAACTCCGGATGAGACAATCATCAGTCCCTTGTGCAGGTCAATAAGCGAGCTTGCGTAGTAGCACAGCGAGAGCTTTTCGCGGACATTCATGAACAGCTTTGATGTAACACATCCGCCGAAAATTGCGTTGAAAACATAGACGGCCGCAATGTCGAGGTCATCCATGCAGTCACCGAGACGGTAACCTATAACAAGCTTGCCCTGAGTGACGGCCAGCTCATCGCTGAACTCTCTGACAGATTCCTCCACCGAGTTCATGCGTATATCCGTTCCGATGTCATAGTCTATTTCTCCCCTCGGCATGCCGCTGAGTGCATCTGAAAGCTTGTCAGCCACGGTATCGGCACTGAGGCTTCCGCAGTAGAAAATTTCAACAGGGGAGGTCATTATAAGATTTCGATAATGCTTGGTGAGCTTCTGATAGTGTATGTTCTCAACCGTATCCTCATTGCCGAGCTTTGATACGGCGTAGACCTCATAACAGCACATTTGTTCAATAAGCCGCAAAAGAGCCCACGAGCGCTTGTCATTGAGACGGCTTTTTATGGTATCAAGCAGTTTTTCTTTTTCACTGTCAACATACTCCGGCAGAAGCAGTCCGCCCTTAGTGCAGGGGGTAAGCAGCATCTCGCCGCAAAGATTTACAATGCTTTCAAATACATTGCTGCCCTCGGGAAGATATTTATCGTCGGCAAATCCGGCAATAAGTCCGACGCACTGTATCTCACCGATTTTCCGAACAACCGGTTCGATATAACTGCCGTAGAGACCATCAAGCTCGGATGCAAGCGTCTGCATATCTGTATGATACCTGCTGCCGCGGCGAAGAACATATGGTATAAGTGCATTTTGGGATGCCGTCTCGCGGTCAAGCTGTGTCAGCAGATTGATGCTCAGACAGCCTGTTTTGAACTTGTCGTTTTTCAAAGCGTTTAGCCAAACTCCGGGAAGTATTTCCCTCCTGACAGTTTCCATGGCATAACCTCCTTGATTACTTTATAGTAAGACAGTATAACACATTTTTTCGATATATGGTATATGATTATATGATTTCGCACATAGAACAAGCGAACGGTAATTCAGACTTTGCGGTTCGGCATTGTGTTTTTCTTTGCGCCAGTCAGCGTATCTCAAATTATGTTAACTTGAATATTTCAGATGAGAACGGAGCAACCGTAGCGTTTATGCTTTCGTTGAGCATTGGATAAAAATTTAATGCTTCGAATTTATATTCACTGCAACTGCGGTTGATAATGCAGACAATTTCGTCATTATCCGATATCCTTTGTATTATCAACACATCGGGAGAGGGTGCAAAAAAGTATGCATTTCCGGACTTGAGAGCCTCACTGCCGTTGCGTATGTTTCCCAGACTCACATAAAAATTATGTAAACCTATACCCGAGGGCTCAAAAGCTGCGCGGTTGAACGGATCACCGGCGCCGTCAAGGCATTCCTCATCACCGTAATACAGGCAAGGCACACCCGGAACACAATACTGTATTGCCGCACACAGCATTTGAAGCTTATCGGCTTTTGCCGACTGCTCTTCTGTTAAAACAAAAGATGCCTGCTGTTCGCGGCTGAGCGATTTTATATCGCAGTCTGCGCCGAGGACAGAATGCAGTCGGGCAACATCATGAGATGACAGCAGATTCATAAGTGCCATATACATGGGCTTTGGGTAATTATGCTGCTGAGAAAGCAAAAAGTCACGCAGTTCAAATGCGTCTGTTTTCCCCGATACAAAGCTGATGACAGCAGTTCGAAACGGATAGTTCATCACGCTGTCAAGCGCATCACCGAGAGCGTATCTTCGCCTATGACCGTAGCTCACTTTAAGCACTGCATCCTCCCAGACCTCACCGATAATGATGCAGTCCGGCTTTTCGCTTTTTGCGGCATTGCGAATGAGAGCCAGAGTATCATCCGGCAGCTCGTCGGCTACGTCAAGCCGCCAGCCGTCTGCACCTCGCCTGAGCCACTGCTTAATGATGCTGTTATCGGAGCTTATAATATATTTTTTCCAGCTTTCATCTTCCTCGTTAACCTCCGGCAGATCCTTGAAGTTCCACCAGCAGCGATAGTCATCAGGGTATGAACGAAAGTCAAACCAGCTGAAATACGGCGAAGCTTTGCTTGCGTGCGCACCGACTCCGCCATAGTTGCCGAAACGGTCAAAATATATGCTGTCAGCACCGGTATGAGAAAAAACACCGTCGTTTATAATCGAAATGCCAAGCTTTGCAGCTTCAGCGCAAAGGTTTACATAATCATCAATGCTGCCGAGTATAGGGTCAATTTTTTCATAGTTGGCAGTGTCATATCGATGGTTTGATCTTGCTTCCACAATGGGATTAAGGTATAAAGTTCCGATACCGAGCTCCTTAAGATACGGAAGTTTCGCGGCTATACCTTTCAGAGTACCGCCGTAAAAATCATCCGGCGCGTAATTTTCCTCGCCGGCACGGGCTTTCCATTTGACAGGCTCTGATATGCTTCCGTGCATTTCCGGCGTCTGACCGATGCTTCTGTGGTATTCAATGCCGTCCTTTGCTGTGTTGTCATCGGAAAATCCGAAGCGGTCGGGGAATATCTGATACATTATGCTGCGGCGGAATTTTTCGGGCGTTTTAAAGCCGCGCCTGTATACTGTAAGGCGAAAGCCGTCAGCTGCTTCTCGACAGATATGTGATGTGTGACCGTCACTGCACGGGCATAAAAATTTATCGTCAATTTTAAATCTGTAGAACAGGGCAGCAGGGGAGGCGACTGTGTAGTGCGCGGAAAACATGCATCCGGAGTGCTGCATGTTGAGCTCTTCGTAGGAATCATCTCCATAGACGCACAGTACCGCATTTTCAACTCCACCGAAAGATGCGATGCTGAATATAACTTCCGTACTTTCCTCGACAGCACCGCAGGGTGATCGAAAAGCAGAATTGTACGAATCATGATAAGCCAATCGGCGCAGTTTTAATTCATCACACAGTAATTTTTCAAGGAAAGCGGTTCTCGGCTGAATCTCCGCAAGCCACTCATGCTCTTGACGGCTGCATAGAAGTGCGCCAAACGAATGAACAACCGTGCCTATTGCCTCATCGATGCCTAATCCTGCGTCATCCATCAGGATGCGGAAAAGCTCTGCAGGGATTAGAATATCCCGTTTTTCCGGAAGAAATTCATAAATTCTGTACGCGGGATAATTAAATTGCATGCATTTATCGAGCGAATCATAGATAGCCGCGGCAGAGCGTATATATGCATCCTCGTTATCGCTTACATTACCGATTGGCGCCCAGACCTGACCGTCAAATGCCGCATCAAAGCTTTTCTCACCGTAATATTCTATGTAGAGACGACCGTTATCCCAATGTTCATCATAACCGCTGTATGTTTTAATTTTTCTTATCAGAGCATCCATAGATAGAGCATTGCATATTCTTCAGAAGAACGGTCGAAGCTGAAATCAGCCTCCATTGCCTGCCGAACGAGGGAAGACATGACATCGGGGCTGCGATAGCAGTCAAGAGCAAGCATTATTGCATCTTTCATTTCATGCGCGTTGAAATCGGCGAAGGAAAACCCGGTGCCTTCTCCGTTGTATTTATTATACGGTTTAACCGAATCTTTAAGTCCGCCTGTTTCGCGCACAATGGGCAGAGTACCATAGCGCATGGCAATCATCTGCGACAGACCACATGGCTCAAACCGCGAAGGCATGAGCAGAAAATCTGCGCCGGCGTATACGCGATGCGATAACTCTTCGTTATATCCAATATAGGCACACAGCCTGCCTTTGTATCTCTTTTCGGCATCGCGCATGAATTTCTCATATTCTTTATCTCCACTGCCGAGCAGGAAAAACTGCATGTCGTTATACATCATAAGCTCGTCGAGCATGCATTCGACAAGATCAAAACCTTTTTGCTCGGTCATGCGCGTAACCATTGCGAAGACCGGAACATTATCGCGCTGCTCAAGGCCGAAATTCTTCTGAAGATCAAGTTTACATAATTTCTTTCCGCTGAGCCTGCCCTTATGGTATCTCGAAGGCAGAGCAGAGTCGGTATAAGGGTTAAAAACCTTCGTGTCGATGCCGTTTATAATGCCGGAGAGCTCATTTGAACGTGCCGAGAGAATACCTTCCAGCCCCTCTCCGAAATATGCCGTTTTGATTTCTTCGGCATATGTCGGGCTGACAGTATTAATCCTGTCGGCAAAGACACATCCGGCTTTAAGAAAGCTTGCGCAACCGTTGAGCTCCATAAATTCAGGGGTGTAATACTTGTCTTCAACGCCGAGCAGATCCTGCACGTAATCGAATCCGAATTTGCCCTGATAAGCGATATTGTGTATTGTCAGCAGCCAGTGGAGCTTTTCCTGCATTGCATTTTTGTACTGCGTCTTTGCGAGCATGGGCAGCATGGCAGTGTGCCAGTCGTTGCAATGGACAATATCGGGGGTGAAGTCAAGATTCGGTATGGCGTCAAGCACCGCACGCGTGAAAAATGCGTACTGCTCACCCTCTGCCTCACCGCCGCGGTATATTTTATCGCCGAAGTAGAACTCGCTGTCTACAAGATAGATATACACACCGTCGAGGATGAGCTTCTCGATTCCACAGTACTGTGTGCGCCAGCCGAGGTTTACATAAAAGTCAAACATGTGCTCAACTTTGTCGGCGTATTTGTTCTTTATACAGCGGTGATACGGTGTGATAACCCTCGCATCGAAGCCGAGTTTTTTTAGGGATTTCGGCAGTGTGCCGACTACATCGGCAAGCCCACCGGTTTTTGAGAGCGGAGCGCACTCGGCAGATGCAAGCAATATGTTCGGCAAGCTTGAAAGACCCTTTTCATTTAGAATGCTTTTAAATGTTTTTTTCATTTTTTCCAGAGCTCCTTTCCGGAATGTATTCAAAATAAACTGTTGACAGGGGAGGGAGATCAATCACAGCACTGTATGGCAGATCGTCGAATCCAAAGTTTTGACTGCAGATAGATTCAGCGTTATGTAAACCTAAACCACCGTATTTTATATCATCGCTTGAAAGAATTTCGTGCAGAGCTCCTCCGTACGGCAGACCGATAACAAAATCCCTGTGTTCGTTCGGAATGAAATTGCAGGCACAAATCATATAACTGTTGCTTTCGGGTTTTGACGAACGCATAAATGCGATGGAACTAAGAGCATTGTCGTTAACATTAAGCCACTTGAAGCCGTCCCATGATTTGTCTACTTCATAAAGAGCGGGGCAGGAGCGGTAAATGTGATTTAGTGCCTTATAATATTCGCGAAGCTTTTCATGCATAGGGTAGTCGAGCAGCAGCCAGTCGAGATCCTGCTGGTAATTCCACTCGATAAACTGCCCGAACTCCGAGCCCATGAAGCATAGCTTCTTACCCGGATGTGCAAACTGATAACCGTAAAGCGCACGCAGTGTGGCAAACTTCTGTTCATAGCTACCATACATTTTGTCCAGCATTGATTTTTTCCCGTGTACCACTTCATCATGTGAGTAGGCGAGTATAAAATTTTCGGAAAAAGCGTACATCATGGAAAATGTCAGCTTATCATGCTTGCCTTTGCGGAACAGAGGATCGGTTGAAAAATAGTCGAGTGTGTCATGCATATAACCCATATCCCACTTAAAGCTGAAGCCAAGTCCGCCCACAGAAGGCGGCATGGTTACCATCGGATATGCGGTTGATTCCTCGGCAATGGTAATTGCTCCGGGGAAGCTTGAAAGAACTGCGGTGTTAAGCTTCTGAAGAAAGCTTACTGCGCCGAGATTTATATTTCCGCCATTGCGGTTTTTTGTGTATTCGCCGTCCTTGCGGCCGTAGTTAAGA
Organism: bacterium; assembly: GCA_963590435.1. GTDB lineage: Bacteria > Bacillota > Clostridia > Oscillospirales > Oscillospiraceae > F23-B02. The sequence continues at coordinate 1,436 of CAVAPG010000050.1, read as the reverse complement.
TAAAGCATTGAGGATACAGCGTCCACGCGAATGCCGTCAATATGATATCTTTCGAAGAAAAAACAGGCTGATGAAATCAGAAAAGATCGGACCTCCGGCATGTCATAATCAAATATAAGCGTGCCCCACTCCGGATGCGAGGCCATGCGTTCTTCTTTACATTCAAACAGCCGCGTCCCGTCAAACTCCGCCAGCCCGTGCTCATCACGAGGGAAATGCGCCGGAACCCAATCCATAATAACGCCTATGCCGGCGTTGTGCATGATATCAACAAACTCAGCAAAATCGTCAGGCGTGCCGTAGCGGCTTGTGGGTGCGTAATATCCCGTCACCTGATAACCCCACGAACCGGGATACGGATATTCCGTGAGCGGCAAAAGCTCGATATGAGTGTATCCCATATCTGAGCAGTATTTTGCAATTTCAGAGGCAATGTCGGCGTAATTAATGCCGCCATCGGGTGTTTTCCACGAACCGAGGTGCATTTCGTATATTGACATCGGTTTTTCAAAACAGTTTTGCCGTGAGCGGTCATGCATAAAATCGCCGTCATGCCAAATATGTGAACCTTCCCACACTATGGAAGCGGTATTAAGTCCCGACTGCGACCATTGCGCAAACGGGTCGGATTTCCAAACAGCCTTGCCTGTTGCCGTCGTAACGCAGTATTTATATAAATCGCCGTTTTTAAGCCCTTCAACGAAGCAGTACCATATGCCGCCTCTCATTTCCATAGGCGTTGCATCGGCACACCAGCCGTTGAAATCTCCAACGAGAGATACACTTTGCGCATTTGGAGCCCAGACAGCAAAGCGGTGCATTTTAAGCTCACTTATATATCTGCAACCGAGCAGAAGCCATGCTTTCTGAGCACAGCCGGTATTAAATAAAAAGACATCATCCGTCGGAACGTATTTATCTATAAGCTCGGAATAATTCATACAAAGCACTCCGTAAACAGTTTTCTCTTTAATATTATAAATCAATTATAAATCACAGGCTGTCAAATGCCAATATTTTTTTGTTTACACGGTATATAGAATCATGATAAAATATAATCAATCTTGCGTGGAGGTACAGAATGTTTTCCTTTAATCATTTCAATTTTAATGTGTTCGATCTTGAGAGAAGCCTGAAATTTTATGATGAAGCGCTGGGACTCAAGCCGGTGCATGAAAAAACCGCAGCTGACGGCAGCTTCAAACTTGTCTATCTCGGAGACGGAGCAACTGATTTTACTCTGGAGCTCACGTGGCTTCGTGACCGGGAGACACCGTATGACCTCGGTGAGCAGGAGTTCCATCTCGCCTTTGTCGCCGATGATATGGAAAAAGCCCATGAAAAACATGAGAAACTCGGCTGTATTTGCTTTGAAAATCCCCAAATGGGCATATATTTTCTTGAAGACCCGGATGGATATTGGATAGAAATAATAC
>CAVAPG010000049.1:0-12640 GCA_963590435.1 bacterium | reverse complement strand
TCGCGAATACGCTGACAATATGGCGAAGCTAGTGCGTTATCGACAAGGCTATTGACTATATGATAGACGACGCAGTCATCGAGCGCGATGATGATACGGCGTATCTGTATGAGGAGAAATCCGATGAGATAAAGCTCGGCGGATGCGGAGTTGCCGTTATTGCGCTGACGGAATACATGGATGCATTTGACTCCGACAAGTATGAAGATATCGCCGTCAAACTCGGAAACGGCATACTGACCATGCTCGACCAGGACAGCGGTGAATATTATCATGTTCTGAACGGGGATTATTCCAAGAAAGAAGAGTTCAGAACAGTTTATTACGACGGCGAGGCAACATTTGCCTTGTGCAGACTATATTCCCTCACCTCGGATGAAAAATGGCTCACTGCCGCCAAAAGTGCAGTTGAACACTTTATCGATGCCGATTATGTGCAGTATAAGGACCACTGGATTGCATATTCGATGAACGAGATTACAAAATATATAGATGACGAGCGCTATTATACATTTGCCTTGAGAAACGCCCAGGAGAATCTGGACAGGATATATAATCGAGACACCACATATCACACATATTTCGAGCTGCTTATGAGTACATTTGAGATATACGACAGAATGATTGAGCGCGGCATACATGTCGACTACCTCGACAACGGCTTTGACCTTGAGTACTTCCTCAAAACAATCTATAAGCGGGCAGACCACATGCTCTGCGGTTATTTCTATCCGGAATACGCCATGTACATGGCAAATCCGAGCCGTATACTTGATACATTTATGGTCAGACACGACGGCTATCGAGTGCGAATCGATGATGTTCAGCACAATGTCGGCGGTTACTACCTCTACTACAAGAATTACGAAAAGCTTGTTGAATACGGTATGCTCGAATACAGAGATCAAACATGAAAATACATCCCAGAAAAATAATAAGAATAGTCTCTCTTCTTGTACTCCTAGTCTGCATTGTAGTGCTGGGTATCTACTTCATCGGAGATGTACGTGATGCATCGGCAAATAAAAAAGTTGAGGGACTGAAAAGCAACGGAGTGACAGTTCCCGACATTCTGGACGACTACGCAGGACTCTACGCGGAAAACAGCGATACGATAGGCTGGCTTAAAATAGACGGCACCGAGCTTGACAATGTGGTAATGTATGTTCCGCATGACAACAGCAAATATCTGCATACCGATTTCTATGGTAATTCATCTTACCGCGGCTGTCTTTTTGTCGACGGAGACTGCAATGTGCTGACATCCGATAATATAATCATTTACGGTCACCACATGAAAGACGGATCGATGTTCGGTGCAATAGTTGACTATCGCAGCGAGGACTTCTATCGTCAGCACCGGTACATTCAATTTGATACTATATACGAAAAGCAGACATATGAAGTCGTCGGAGCAATCACGACAAGACTGCTTGACGAAGATGAGGAAGGCTTCCGATATTATGAATACACCGGAAGCGATGATGAAGAGGCATTTAACGAGTATGTGAAATTTATAAAATCAAACCGACTTTACGACACTGAAGCCGATTTGCAAAGCGGAGATAAATTGCTCACGCTTTCAACATGCGCTTATCACACCGAGAACGGTCGTTTTATTGTTGTGGCTAAAAAAATATAAAGGCATGAATATATGAATCACAGGCTTATAAATTCAATACAGATCCCGCGCGAGGCGCACAGTCTAAAGCATTGGCTTCTTTTAATTTCCGGATTGTTTGTCATGGCTCTGGGTGTCGCCTTCTCAATCAAAGCCGATTTAGGCACTTCTCCCATATCAAGCGTTCCGTATGTTCTCAGCGTAATTACACCCATGTCAGTCGGCATTGCCACCATTGTTCTGCACTGCGTGCTGATTGCACTTCAAATCATAATTCTGCGGAACAGATACCAACTTTTTCAGTTGCTGCAGCTCCCTGTTGCATTTGTTTTCGGCTGGATGACAGACTTTGCTGTTTCTCTGACGGAGCGGGTTGCTTATTCAAACTACTTTGAGCAGATTATTTTATGCTCCATAGGAATTATACTGGTCGGTGTGGGAGTCTGGATGGAGGTTCACTCAAGGATAATAACAGTTGCCGGTGAAGGTTTTGTTCTCGCCATGTGTCAGGCAACGCCAATCAAATTCGGCAATATGAAGGTCATTTTCGATGCCTCTTTGGTTGCGATATCCTGCGTTCTCGGGCTCACATTTGCCGGCGGAATTTACGGAGTGCGTGAAGGTACGGTAGCCGCCGCTTTGTGTGTGGGTTTAATCACGAAGTTTATAAGCCATGTATTCGATCAGTTTGAAAATCACCGAGGCAGTTCAAATTATGCCTCACAGCACTGAAGATATAACTAACAAAAAAGGATGGTTAATATGAACAACAAGCTGAAGCAAAAACTCGACGCCGGACAGCAGCCCATCGGAATATTTTTCGATACCGCCAGCGAGTATCTGATGGAATGCACCGGAAGATGCGGATTGGACTTTGTTATTATCGATAATGAGCACTCCCCTATCGAAGCTGAAACAAGCGCAAGGCTTATACGTGCAGCCGAAAATGCCGGCGTTACCCCGTTGTGCCGCGTTCGCGAAATAAGCCGCCCGGCAATTCTAAAGCTCCTTGATGTCGGCGCACAGGGGCTGATAATCCCAAATGTGCACACCGTTGAGCAAGTCAAGGAAATTATATCGTATGCTCGTTATTATCCTATCGGTCAGCGCGGTTTCTGCCCCTCTCGCAAGGACGGTTGGGGATTTGACGGACTCGGTAATGTTGCTGAAACAATGACCCACTTTAACGGTCAGACACTCATATATCCACAGTGCGAAACCGTCGGTGCGCTTGAATCTATTGAGGAAATTGTCGCTCTTGACGGAATCGACGGCATTTTTGTCGGTCCGTTCGACCTTTCTATTTCGATGGGCATTCCCGGTGATTTTTCCAATCCTGTATTCAAGCAGGCAATTGAGCGCATAATCAACGCCTGCCGTAAAGCCGGCAAAAAGAGCATACTCTTCACCGGCACCGTTGAGGGTGTTGCAGACGGTTTCAAACAGGGCTTTGACGGCATGGCCTACAGCCTTGATGCCGCAATATTTATAGATGCACTACGTGAGCGAGTCGCAAAAGCTCGTGAATTGAGCAAATAGGTTATTACATTACATCCTCATAAAATTTAAATTTAATCTTTGCAAATGAACAAAAAACAGCTTTCAAGAAAGCAGCAGAAAGCCATAGGAATAGCTGCTATCGTCATAGCCGTAATCGCCACGGCTCTAATCATATGGTTAGCCGGTGTCCCTCTTATAAAATTTGCGTCAGAACCCGAAAAGTTCCGCCAATGGGTGAATGGAAACGGCATAGCAAGTCGCTTTGCATATGTCGGCATGGTCATACTTCAAGTCGTAATCGCGGTACTGCCCGGTGAACCGTTTGAGATTGCCGCCGGTTATGCCTTTGGTGCTGTAGAAGGTACTGTTTTGTGCTTGGCGGCCGCAACGCTCGGCAGCATACTGGTTTTTATGCTTGTCAGACGTTTTGGCATACCTCTTGTAGAAATATTTTTCTCCAAGGAAAAACTTGAACGCGTTAATTTCTTGAAATCATCTCAAAAGCGCGATTTCATATTCTTCATTATATTTATGATTCCAGGCACTCCGAAAGATCTTCTGAGTTATTTTGCCGGACTTACTGATATCAGTCTGACGCATTGGCTGCTTATATGCTCTGTCGGAAGACTGCCGTCACTTGTGACCTCGACAATCGGCGGCGATGCTCTCGGCACCTCGGACTACGGTTTTGCGGTGATGGTCTTTGCCGTAACATTAGTCATAAGTCTGCTCGGTCTGCTCATATACAAACATATTTGCGACAGGCGCGAGAAATGAAAAATTACTATATTGCTTACTGGATGCAGTCAATATGTCTGATATTGCTGCATCCGATTTTTTTGATTCTATAGCGCATTGCTATTGACAAAGTGAAGGCGGAGCGCTATAATACTACCAGTCTAGTGGGTTGGTAGTATTATAGCGTTGAGGTATTCAGTATGTTGAAGTCTATTATTTTCCGATGTCGAGTCGAATTTTAAATTCTATTATTTTTTAATATCGTACTAATTCAATACATAAGGAGATAAAACCATGTCTAAAATATACACTTCTGCCGATCAGCTTATCGGCAAGACTCCCCTTCTTGAGCTTACCCATATTGAACATAATTTCGGACTGAAAGCAAAAATTCTTGCAAAGCTTGAGTATTTAAATCCGGCCGGATCCGTTAAAGACCGTATTGCAAAGGCTATGATTGATGATGCCGAAGCTAAAGGCTTATTAAATTCAGAGTCGGTCATAATTGAACCGACAAGCGGCAACACCGGCATCGGCCTTGCGTCCGTTGCTGCTGCAAGAGGCTATCGGATTATTATTGTCATGCCCGAGACCATGAGCGTTGAGCGCCGCCAGCTTATGAAGGCATATGGTGCACAGCTCGTACTCACCGAAGGCTCAAAGGGAATGAAGGGTGCTATCGCCAAGGCTGACGAGCTTGCAAAGGAAATTTCAAACAGCTTCATTCCCGGCCAGTTTGTCAACGCCGCAAACCCCAAGGCGCATTTTGAAACCACCGGTCCCGAGATTTTCTCGGACACCGATGGTAATGTCGATATCTTTGTTGCAGGCGTCGGCACGGGTGGCACGGTAACGGGTGTCGGTCAATACCTCAAGAGCAAAAAGCCTGAGGTTAAGATAGTCGCCGTTGAACCGAAAAGTTCTGCAGTTCTCTCCACCGGCGTTGCGGGCTCGCACAAGATACAGGGCATTGGCGCGGGCTTTGTCCCCGACGTGCTTGACACCAAGGTCTATGATGAGATAATCCCCGTTGAAAACGACGACGCATTCGCTACCGGCAAGCTCATAGGCAAGAGCGAAGGCGTGCTGGTCGGCATATCCTCGGGCGCAACTGTGTGGGCGGCGATAGAGCTTGCAAAGCGCCCCGAGAACGAGGGCAAGAATATAGTCGTCCTTCTGCCCGACACCGGCGACCGCTACCTCTCCACTCCGCTGTTTGCGGACTGACATTTTACCAGCTCACTCACAGGAGGTTTTCCCATGATTCCTAACAAAGAACAGGCGCTTGAGCTTTTGAAAAAGTACAACTCCGATCCCTTCCATATAAAGCATGGACTTATTGTGTCCGGCGTTATGGAATACTTTGCAAACGAGCTCGGCTACGGGGACGAGGCCGACTTCTGGTGCGTTGTCGGCCTGCTGCACGATCTTGATTTTGAGCTGTATCCCGAGCAGCACTGCATCAAAAGTCAGGAGCTCATGCGCGAGGAGGGGCTAGATGAGCGGCTCATTCATGCGACGGCGAGCCACGGCTATGCGATAACCGTCGATATTAAGCCCGAGCATATGATGGAAAAGGTCCTGTATGCAACGGACGAGCTCACGGGACTGATAGGCGCTGTGGCGATAATGCGCCCATCGAAGAGCGTTCAGGATCTTGAGCTCAAGTCCGTAAAAAAGAAATACAAAAGCGCGAATTTCGCGGCGGGCTGTTCGCGTGAGGTCATAGAGCGCGGCGCAGATATGTTAGGCTGGAGCCTCGAGGATCTCATAAGCCGCACAATACTTGCAATGCGTGCGACTCCTGCGGCGACATGGACGGAAGAATGAAAATTTTAGTTGCAATGAGCGGCGGCGTTGATTCCAGCGTCGCCGCAAAGCTGTTGTGCGATATGGGGCACGAATGTGTCGGCTGCACGATGAAGCTTTTTGACAACTGCGATGCCGGACTTTCGCGATCAGAAACCTGCTGTAGTCTTGACGACGTTGAGGATGCCCGCAGCGTCGCCTTTTCACTCGGTATGCGCTACTATGTGTTCAATTTCAAGGATATGTTCCGCGAAAAGGTGATAAAAAAATTTGCCGCCGCATATCTTGCGGGGCAAACTCCGAATCCGTGCATCGACTGCAATCGGCATATGAAGTTCGACAAACTTTTCGAGCGTGCGGAAATACTCGGCTGCGATAAAATAGCGACGGGGCACTACGCACGGATAGAGTTTGACGGCGAAAGGTACAAGCTCAAAAAGGCGCTGGACGAGACGAAGGATCAAAGCTATGTGCTGTACATGCTCACGCAGGAGCAGCTGGGGCGCTGTCTGTTCCCGCTCGGCGAGCTCAGCAAGAGTCAAACCCGTGCCGTTGCTGCGGCAAGCGGCCTTACAAGCGCTCATAAGCCCGACAGTCAGGATATATGCTTCGTCCCCGACGGCGACTACGCCGCGGCTATAGATCGACTGACGGGGCTGACAGCCTCGCAGGGCAATTTCGTTGACATGGACGGCAGCGTTATCGGCACTCACAGCGGCATCACGCATTATACGATAGGGCAACACCGCGGCTTGGGTCTCTCGCTCCCAGAGAGACGCTATGTCTGCCGCATCGACGCGGAGAATAACACCGTGACGCTCGGGGGAAGCGATGCGCTTTATTCGAGCATGGTACACGTCTGCGGCTTCAACTGGATAAGCGGCAAAGTGCCGGAAAAGCCAATAAGATGCATGGCAAGGATACGCTATCGCCAGCCGGAGCAGGCGGCAACGGTCACACCGCTCAGCGAAAATGAAGCTGTCATATGCTTTGACGCGCCGCAGCGCGCCGTAACTCCCGGCCAGTCAGCGGTGCTGTACGACGGCGACACGGTGCTCGGCGGAGGTCAAATAACGTAATCTCCGCCGCTCGGCGCATCCATGATATCGGCAAGCGTTATGCCGGAAAAATAATTGCGAGTAAGCTCATAATATTCTTTCCACACGGACAGTGTGCGGCATTTTGCTGCGCGATGGCAGGCAGGCGCATTATCCTGCAGACAGGACACCGGTGCGAGGTCACCCTCTGCAAGCCTGAGTATTTCCCAAAGCGTGTATTGTTCGGGCGCTCGTGTCAGTCTGTAGCCTCCGCCGATTCCGTGGACACTGTCTATAAGTCCTGCGGATTTAAGCGACGGCATAATCTTTTCTATATACTTAAGGGATATTTCCTGACGGGCAGCTACCTCTTTCATCGGAATGTAGCTGCCGTTATTATGCTCGGCAAGATCAAGCAATATACGAACTGCATAACGTCCCTTTGTTGATATCATCTATATTCACCTCACGCATATTATACAACCAATCCCGTAGGTAAATCAACATATTGAGCATAGTCTTTTTCAAAACCGTAGTACATTTCGTTTTTCAGTCTGCCGAAAATGTTTCCTTGATTCAATTATCATAGAAGTTGCAAGTTTGCTTATTATCTAACCATATTTATTTTATTTCGGGTATTGACAAGCATCGTGCCATGTGTATAATTGTATACAATAATACACAGCAAGGAGGATAACTTGTTATGCTCGAAATATCCGGTAAGACAAATCTGCTGGAGCAGAATTCATACAAATATTCGCTTCAGGATGTGGCAGAGCCAAACCTGCAGCGGGATATTTACACTCAGGGCTCGGTGCCCAAGGTGGCATTCAACCATCGGCGTGTGCCGATGAATATGCCGGAGGAGATCTGGATTACAGACACTTCCCTGCGCGACGGGCAGCAGTCCGTAGAACCGTACACGGTCGAGCAGATTGTGAACATCTACAAGCTGCTGTCAAAGCTCGGAGGCCCTTACGGCATAATACGCCAGACTGAGTTTTTCATATACAGTAAGAAGGATCGTCAGGCGCTGGAAAAATGTCTGGAGCTCGGGCTGAAATTCCCGGAGATTACAACGTGGATCCGCGCTACTAAGGATGATTTCCGTCTTGTGCGCGACCTCGGCATACATGAGACCGGCATTCTCGTAAGCTGCAGCGACTATCACATTTTCAAGAAAATGAAGATGACCCGCCGACAGGCAATGGACTATTATCTTGCCACTGTCAGTGACGCGTTTGAGGCAGGAGTCATCCCCCGCTGTCATCTGGAGGACATTACGCGCGCCGATTTCTATGGCTTTGTTGTGCCGTTTGTCAACGAGTTGCAAAAGCTCTCTCGTCAGGCCGGCATCCCTGTCAAGATTCGCGCATGTGACACGATGGGATACGGCATTCCCTATACTGAAGCGGCTCTGCCGCGCAGTGTGGCAGGCATCATATACGGCCTGCAGCAGTATTCCGATGTTCCGAGTGCATGCCTTGAGTGGCACGGACACAACGACTTTTACAAGGCTGTCGTAAATGCCTCAACCGCATGGCTCTACGGTGCGTGCGCGGTCAACTGCTCACTGCTCGGCATAGGTGAGCGCACGGGAAACATCCCTCTTGAGGCGATGGTGTTCGAGTATGCATCGCTGCGCGGATCAATGGACGGCATGGACCCGACCGTAATCACGGAGATTGCCGACTACTTCCAGCATGAGATTGGATACAACATTCCGCCGATGACGCCCTTTGTCGGGCGTGACTTCAATGTCACCCGTGCCGGCATTCACGCCGACGGGCTGCTCAAGGATGCCGAAATTTACACGATATTTGATACGGAAAAGCTGCTCAACCGACCTGCTGCCGTGCAGATTGGCAAGACCTCCGGTCTTGCCGGCATTGCCTACTGGATAAACCAGACCTACCGTCTGTCCGGCGATAAGCAGATTGACAAGCACGATCCGCTCGTTCTTGCACTCAAAGGCTGGGTCGATGCCGAATACGAGGACGGACGTCAGACAGTTCTGTCCAACAAAGAGCTTGAAAACAAAATCGCGGAGCTGGCGCCGGGCCGCTTCGTGTTGGAATGACAGGAGGTGCAGTATGAAAGATTTCCGTACTGTCACTTTGGCCGATCAAGTGTTTGAGCGGCTTGAATCAGATATTATTCAGGGCGTATACCCACGAGGCGAGATACTCACAGAGCTCAAGCTCGTTGAGCATCTGGATGTCAGCCGAACGCCCATTCGCGAGGCTCTGCGCCGTCTGGAGCAGGAACACCTTATTGAAGACACCGGTAAGGGCTCGCTCGTGCTCGGCATAACGATTGAAGACATGATTGATATTATGGATATCCGCTGTCAGATTGAAGGTCTGGCATCATATTACGCCGCAAAAAATATCTCTCCCGATGGACTTGATCGACTGCGCCACATCATGGACCTTCAGGAATTTTACTTTTCAAAGCTCGACACAGAGAATTTGCGCGAGATGGATGACCGTTTCCACGATGCCATCTGTGATCTGAGCGGGCACGCCGTCATCTGCGACACGCTTGTGCCCCTGCACCGCAAAACACGCCGCTATCGCAAGGCCTCGATTGCCGATGAAACGCGCACGGCGCAGGTAGTTAATGAGCATCGCGCCATCTTCGATGCCATAGCCGCCGGAGATGCCGACAAGGCTGCCTCTCTCACGAGCGAACACACAAAAAATGCAAAGAAAAGCATGATTGAGAGGATGAAGAAGCATGAGTGATACCCTTGCTCAGAAAATAATCCGTGCTCATCTACTGCACGGCGACATGACTCCAGGCAGTGAAATTGCCCTGCGTATTGATCAGACGCTCACGCAGGATGCCACCGGAACCATGGCCTATCTTGAGTTTGAAACGATGGGAATACCTCGCGTGAAAACAGAGCTGAGCGTAGCATATGTTGACCATAACACACTCCAGTCCGGCTTTGAAAATGCCGATGACCACCGTTATCTGCAAACGGTTGCGCGCAAGCACGGTGTGTATTTCTCTCGTCCGGGAAACGGCATTTGTCATCAGGTGCATCTGGAACGTTTCGGCAAGCCCGGCAAAACGCTCATAGGCTCCGACAGTCATACTCCCACCGGCGGCGGTATCGGCATGCTGGCATTCGGCGCAGGCGGGCTCGATGTTGCGGTCGCCATGGGCGGCGGAGCGTACTACATCACGATGCCGAAGATGTTTAAGGTAAACCTTACCGGAACATTGCCGCCATATGTAACCGCCAAGGATATAAGTCTTGAGCTTCTGCGCATTCTGTCAGTCAAGGGCGGTGTCGGCGCAATCATCGAGTGGGGCGGACCCGGAATAGCGTCACTGTCCGTGCCGGAGCGTGCCACAATTACGAATATGGGCACCGAGCTCGGCGCGACCACTTCTATTTTCCCGTCGGATGATGTCACTCGCGCTTTTCTTGCCGCCGAAGGGCGCGAATCCGATTTTATTCCACTTGCAAGCGACCCCGATGCGGAGTATGACCGCATCATCGATATTGACTTAGATACTCTGCAGCCGATGATTGCCTGTCCGCATAGTCCGGACAATGTTGTTCCGGTCAGCTCACTGAAAGGCACGAAGGTAGACCAGGTCTGCATCGGCTCGTGCACGAACTCCTCCCTGTTCGATATGCTCAAGGTTGCCGCCCTTCTCCGCGGCAAAACCATAGCACCGGGTGTGAGTCTTTCAATCTCTCCGGGATCGAAACAGGTTCTGACGATGCTTGCCGACTGCGGAGCACTGACAGATATCCTTTCCAGCGGCGCACGCGTGCTCGAATGTGCCTGCGGTCCCTGCATTGGCATGGGCTTCTCACCGAACTCCGGCGGCGTCAGCCTGCGCACATTTAACCGAAACTTTCTCGGACGCAGCGGCACAAAGGATGCACAGGTATACCTTGTTTCACCGGAGACAGCTGTCGCCGCGGCACTTACGGGATTTATAACCGATCCGCAGACACTTGGCCCCATGCCGTCGGTCACCATGCCCGAAAGCTTCCGAATAGATGACAGTGCTGTGCTGCCGCCGGCTTCGGCGGACGAAGCTGAGACGGTGGAGGTTCTGCGTGGTCCGAATATAAAGCCGTTTCCGAAGAGCAAGCCGTTTGCAGATACGCTGTCAGCAGAGCTTGTGCTCAAGGTGGAAGATAATATTACAACCGACCATATTATGCCCGCGGGAGCAAAGATTCTGCCGTACCGCTCGAATATTCCGAAGCTGTCAGAATTCTGTTTCCGTGTCTGCGATCCGAGCTTCCCGGAGCGCGCAAAAGCCGCAGGTGACGGCATCATCGTCGGCGGCAGCAACTACGGTCAGGGCTCATCGCGTGAACATGCGGCACTTGTGCCCATGTATCTCGGCATACGCTGCGTTGTCGCCAAGAGTTTTGCACGCATCCATGTTGCAAATCTCATAAATGCCGGCATTCTTCCGCTGACATTTGAAAACGCGTCAGATTATGACGCACTGCAGCAGGGCTCACACCTTCACATAGACAACATACGCGCCGGTATGGCAGTCGGGAAGCTATATCTTACAGACGAGGCATCCGGCATATCCTACCCTGTCGTTTGCAGTCTCACAGAGCGTCAGCAGGCCATTCTGTTGGCCGGAGGGTTGCTGAACTATACAAAGGAGCACGAAGTATGAATGAGATAGATCTTGCCTGTGCGCAATTTCGCAAGCTGCTCGAGGAGCAAAGCTTGCGCGTATCGTCTATGACGGCACAGCGCATTGACTATACAGAAAAAAAGACCGTGACAATCGGTCTTGTTGACGGCGACGGTATAGGTCCTATAATCATGGAGCAGGCGGTTCGCGTGCTGGAAAAACTGCTGTCGGAAGAGATTTCGCAGGGCAGCATAGTTCTGCGTCGCATCCGCGGTCTCACAATCGAAAATCGGCTGGCCTGTGCACAGGCTGTTCCCGATGATGTACTTAACGAGATTATGGCATGTGATGTTCTGCTCAAAGGGCCGACAACGACGCCCATGGGCGGCGGCCTCGAGAGTGCCAATGTAAAACTGCGCCGTGCTCTCGATCTTTATGCAAATGTCCGACCTGTGACTATTCCCTCTCAGGGCATTGACTGGATGTTTTTCCGCGAGAACACCGAGGGAGAATATGCGCTCGGCAGCCGCGGTGTTGAGCTGCCCGGCATGGCAGTTGACTTCAAGGTCACAACAGATCCCGGCACGCTGCGCATCGCACATGCGGCATTTGATTACGCGCGCAGGAACGGCAAAACGCGTGTGTCCATAGTCACAAAGGCTAATATCCTCAAAAAAACCGACGGCAAATTCACCGCCATCTGCCACGAAGTCGCCGCCGAATACCCTGAAATTACCGTAGATGACTATTATATTGACATCATGGCGGCAAATCTCGTAAATGAGAATATTCGCAATCAGTTTCAGGTTATGCTGCTGCCGAACCTTTACGGTGACATCATCACCGATGAGGCCGCTCAGATTCAGGGTGGTGTCGGAACGGCAGGCAGTGCCAATATCGGCGATCGCTACGCCATGTTTGAGGCCATCCACGGCTCCGCTCCCCGTATGATTGAGCGCGGCATGGGTGCATATGCAAATCCGCAGAGCATTCTCAAGGCCGAAGCCATGCTCCTACGGCATATCGGGCGTACAGCGGCGGCTGAAAAGCTTGAATCCGCACTCGATATCTGCCCGGTCGTCATCACAGCCGAACCAGGCGGAGCAACCTGCGCCGATTACGGTGACGGAATATTGAATTTGATTTGACAGGCGAAAAGTAAATACTTATCCGCAAACGAAGCAAAAGGGTTCTAAACTAAATGTTGGGGTAACCGTCCGAAAAGGATAGGCTGCGCCCAACATTTTTATTGCAAAAACGAAAATAAAAGTAGAGCATAACGAGAAAATCCTTTATACTGAAG
>CAVAPG010000048.1:0-12775 GCA_963590435.1 bacterium | reverse complement strand
GATCATGACGTATTCAAGGGCGTTGACTCTTCGGCGCGTCTTTTCTATCTCTTCTGCCAGAAGCTGCATGGTTTTTTCGACCTGTGCAAGCCGAAGCATATCCTCGAACACGACAGCCATGCGCTCGAGCGCATCGTCAAGCTCGCCGGACGTCTGCGCAAAGCCGTAGGGATATATCTCCGACGGGTCGTTATTGCGCGTATGGAACGAATACTGCGGAACGTTGACGCTCATGATGTTTTTGAATTTGACATCAAGCTCAACGCTCTGGCGCGGATATAACAGCGCCTGCTCGAGCATTTCAGGGCTCATAATTGCGCTTGCGACCTGAAGCGCGGCAAAAGCCTCGGTCAGCCCATGCTCTACACGCTCACGCAGCTGTTTGTTCAGACGCACAATGTCCATGAACTGGCGCATCAGCTCATCGCGCTTATCCTTCATAAGCTTATGACCGCGGCGGGCTGTTTTTAGTCTGCCCTTGAGCTGCTTGAGCATCATTCTTGTGGGGGTTATCGTGGTGCCTGCCATAATGACTCCCCCTTACTTCATGTATTTTTCGATCATCTCGGGCTTTACGCGCTTAAGCTCTGCTCTGGGCAGGATGCTCAACAGCTTCCAGCCGAGGTCGAGTGTTTCTTCGATGCTTCGGTTTGTATTGTTTCCCTGATTGACATAGGTCTTTTCAAACTCATCGGCAAATGCGGCAAAAAGCTTATCATCGTCTGACAGCGCCGCTTCGCCGAGAATGGTCATGAGCTCCTTGGCATCCTTTCCGCGTGAATATGCGGCAAAAAGCTGGTTCATCGTGCCGGCATGATCCTCACGGGTCTTGCCCTCGCCTATACCCTTGTCCTTCAGACGGCTCAGCGACGGGAGAACGTCAACCGGCGGAACAATACCCTTGCGGTGCAGATCGCGGCTCAGGATAATCTGACCCTCCGTGATATAGCCAGTCAGGTCCGGTATCGGGTGAGTTTTATCGTCCTCGGGCATGGTCAGAATCGGTATCATGGTAATCGAGCCCTTGCAGCCTATGCGGCGTCCAGCGCGCTCATACATTGTCGCCAGGTCGGTGTACAGATAGCCGGGATATCCGCGGCGTCCGGGAACCTCTTTTTTTGCCGCGGATACCTCGCGGAGAGCTTCGGCATAGTTTGTTATGTCGGTTATAATAACCAGAACATGCATATCCTTTTCAAAGGCAAGGTATTCCGCCGCTGTCAGTGCCATGCGCGGAGTTGCAATTCGCTCAACTGCCGGGTCGTTTGCAAGGTTTGAGAAAATGACCGTTCTGTCGATAGCTCCGGTGCGTCTGAAGTCTTCAATGAAATATTCAGATTCCTCAAATGTAATTCCGACCGCCGCAAAGACAACGGCAAAATTCTCGCCGTCGCCGAGAACGCGCGCCTGACGCGCAATCTGCGCCGCAAGTGCCGCATGCGGAAGTCCGGATGCCGAGAATATAGGCAGCTTCTGACCGCGAACAAGCGTATTTAGTCCGTCGATTGTGGAAACACCGGTCTGGATAAACTCCGCAGGATATGCGCGCGCCGCCGGATTCATCGGCATACCGTTAATATCACGGTACGCCTCGGCAAGAAGCTCCGGTCCGCCGTCAATAGGCTGACCCATTCCGTTGAAAACTCTGCCGAGCATATCGTCTGAAACGGCAAGCTCAAGCGGATGGCCGAGAAACCTCACCTTCGTCTGTGCCAGATTTATGCCCTGAGCGGAGTCAAACAGCTGAACGACTGCCCTGTCGCCCTCGACCTCGAGCACCTTGCCTCGGCGAACCTCTCCGTTTGGAAGCTCTATCTCGCACAGCTCGTCATATGTGACGCCTTCAACCTGCTCGACGATCATAAGCGGGTTTGCTATCTGGCGTATGGTTTTATAATCTTTAATCATGCGTCCTCACCTCCTGCGACGACTGCATCGATTTCCGTCTTCATCTGTTCGAGAATGGAGGCATACTCCTGTTTGTATTTATCGGGGGACACCGTTTTTGCTCGGCCTATGCGTTCTTTTGCACCGATTGCGAACAATGATTTCATATCTGCGCCTTTTCCGAGTGCGTCCCTTGCCATAGCGTCGAATGTCAGTATCATGCGCATAAGCTCAAACTGCTTATCGTAAGACGAATATGCGTCCTCCTCAACGAAGGCATTCTGCTGAAGGAAGTCCTCACGCAGCATTTTCGCCGTCTCCATTGTCAGGCGGTCGGCCGGGCTGAGTGCATCCTGACCGACAAGGCGCACAATTTCCTGAAGCTCGCTCTCCTCCTGAAGTATGTGCATGGCCTTATCTCGATTTGCCATATATTCCGGTCCGAACTGCTCGTTATACCATTTTGACAGCGTGTCGACATACAGCGAATACGATGTCAGCCAGTTGATTGCCGGGAAGTGGCGCGCATATGCAAGCGAGGAATCCAGTGCCCAGAACACCTTGACTATACGCATCGTTGCCTGGGAAACCGGCTCCGAGATATCACCGCCCGGAGGCGAAACCGCGCCGATTGCGGTTACAGAGCCCTGTCTGTCATCCGCACCGAGACATTTAACCACGCCGGCACGCTCGTAAAACTGCGCAATGCGCGACGCAAGATAAGCAGGATAGCCTTCTTCACCGGGCATCTCTTCAAGTCGGCCCGACATTTCGCGCAGTGCCTCTGCCCAGCGTGATGTGGAGTCTGCAAGCACAGCCACATCATAGCCCATATCGCGGAAATACTCGGCTATCGTAATGCCCGTATAAATTGACGCCTCACGCGCCGCAACGGGCATATCGGACGTGTTTGCAATAAGCACCGTTCTCTTCATCAGCGGCTCGCCGTTTCTGGGGTCGGTCAGCTCGGGGAACTCCATAAGAACATCTGTCATCTCATTGCCGCGCTCGCCGCAGCCGATGTAAATGACGATATCAACATCCGACCATTTTGCCAGCTGGTGCTGAACGACCGTCTTGCCTGATCCGAACGGACCGGGGACCGCCGCCGTGCCGCCCTTTGCTATCGGAAACAGTGTGTCGATTATTCTCTGTCCGGAGTTCATCGGGCGCGTCGGCATGCTCTTTGAAGCATAGGGCCTGCTTATACGCACGGGCCATTTCTGCATCATCGTAAGCTCGTGTTTTTCGCCATTTGCGTCCTCAAGCACCGCGACCGTTTCCGTTACGGTGAAGTCGCCGCCCTTTATGCTTATGAGCTTGCCGTTCAAATTAGGCGGCACCATTATTTTATGCAGTATTGCACTCGTTTCCTGAACCGTGCCTATCACATCACCGCCGGAGAGCTCATCCCCCTCGTGGGTGACGGGAACAAATGTCCACTTTTTTGTCCTGTTGAGTGCCGGCACATCCGTGCCGCGGCTTATGGTTGCACCGCTCAGCTCGCGTATCTCCGGCAGCGGACGCTGAATGCCGTCGTAGATATTTTCAAGCATACCCGGTCCGAGCTCAACGGACATCGGCATACCCGTGCTTTCGACTTCGGCACCCGGGCCGAGACCGGACGTCTCTTCATAGACCTGTATTGATGCGCTGTCGCCTGTCATATTAAGTATCTCGCCTATAAGTCTGTCGGGGCCTACGCGCACGACATCGGAAACATTCGCATCACCAAGTCCCTCTGCGACCACAAGCGGGCCCGAGACTTTTATTATAGTTCCGCTCATACAGATACCTTTCTTTCTTAATTATTCTCGAGGATATTCGTGCCTATAGCACGCTCCACAGCGGCATTCAATGCCGAAAGCCCCATACCGAGACTGCCTTCCCTGCCGGGGATGAGTATAATCGCCGGCTGCGGGCTGTCTTTAAATTTATCTATCTGGCTTTGGAGCTCAACTGCGATATCCTCCTCGATGTAGATTATCGCAACGTCCTCTCTTTCGTGGGTCAGTGTGCGGAGAACAGTCCGCGCTTCACTGCTGTCGGCAACAGGATATGCCTCAAGGCCAAGCGCCGTAAATCCCATAACGGTCTCGCGCCGTCCGATTACCGCAATTTTAAGCATAGAAATCACGCAGCCTTTCCCGTATGGTCTGTGCCGGAAGTCCGGCAAGCTTGCCTGTGAGTATCATTCGCAATGCCGTCACCTCGCCCTCAACGGCGGCAAGATATGCGATAACCGGTGCCTCGCCGTAGGAAACAAGCCTCGCACCCGTCAGATATGCCGTCACGGCATTATCGCAGGCAAGCTCAAACTCCGTCATTGCTCCGCCCTTCACCGCCGCCGCACCGAGGGCTGCCGCATTTGCAAGAAGCGAATTTGCGTATATCGCCGCAAGAGTGTCCCCTGAGCCGAATGCCGCCGTTATGCGCCCGATATCCACGCCGCCGCCGGGTATCAGTGCTGTTTTGAGAAACTCAACATCCTTGTTCATGCGCATTGTGCGCACTGCGCTTCTCAAATTTGCCGCATCTATAAGCATCCGGGCATAGCCGCGCAGAAATGTGCTTCCGAGCTTATCCGACGCCGCGGCTATTTCGGAAAAATACGCCCTGTCGAGTATGAAATCTGCAAGCTGCGGATTCTGCGTTCTTGCAAGCGCACTTTTTGCTTCAATCATCGCATCCGCTAGCACGGGCGGAAGTCCGAGATATTTTTCCTCCGTGAAGCTGTGTTTGAGAACCTCAGGGCTGACTCTGCCGGCATTGCTCATAAGATCTGTCCGATTGCGGCCTTGGGCTTCGGTTTTTATCAGTATCTTCGCATTGTGATAATCATACCTCATGCGGAACACTTCAACGGGTTCCGCATCCGGTGACAGACGCGCAAGCTCGGAAAATATCTCCGCCCTGTGCTCGGCAAGGGCTGCCTCAACCTGCTTTGCCGCAAAACCCGACATATCCCTGTATCCGCAGTCGGCGAGCATCTTCGCCGCCTCTTCAAAACTCGGCGCGTCAATCATGCGTTCGGCTTTGTCGCCGGTTAGCATTTTAGCTTCCCTTGCACGGAGCATTGCGGAAAGATAAAGATATTTTTCTCTGACGCATTTTTTATTTGCCAATTCATTCCCTCCCTTTCGGGGATTTGCCGCGCCGGAGCATCATTCAAACAGCACTGCCGCAACTTCGGTCGATAGACCGGCGCGGCTCTGCCGAACAAGCGCATCGACACTGCAGTTGGTTTCTATGCCGCCGAAGCGTACAATCACGCCGCCGGAGATATCCGCCGTATCCTCGCTGAGCGTAAGCTTGCCGAGCATCCCCTTGGAGGCAAGTCGTTCATTTGCCGCTTTGCACACTGCCTTGCCTATCTCCGCCTTGTCGGAGGCATTTAAAACTATCTCCTCCTGGCCGTTTGACGATGCCTGAGCCGCCATACGAGCAAGAAACTGCGTATACTCCGCACGCGGCATTCCGATTATCTTCCCGACCGCGGCATCGAAGGCTCTGCTAATCATATCCTGCTTTAGTGCCAGAACGCTTTTCTTTGCCTCCATCTGCGCTATGCGGCGGCTTCCGCTGAGAATGTCCTCGCATTGACTCTTGCCGTCCTGCACAAGCTTTTCATACCCGGAAAGCGCCTGTTTGAAGCTCTCGGCCCGTATCTGCTCTGCCTGAAGTGACGCGGCATCGAGTATTTTCTTTACCTCCGCATCACCGTCGGCCTGTATATGTGCTATTATTTTTTCAGTGCCTTTCATGATAAAGCCCTGCCTTTACGTTATTTTTTGCCGCAAATCAAATTAGATGTACAGCAGCATCATCATCGACGCCAGCAGGGACAAAATTGCGTAAAACTCAACCGTAATGCACAGGATCATGCCTTTTGCCCAGTGGTCGGGATTCTTGGCAAGAAGATTAACCGATGCCGCCGCAACCTTGCCCTGTGCTATGGCTGAAACCAGGCCGCCGATTGCTATGGGCATGCATGCCGCGAAATAACGGCAGCCGTCAACGAACGAGAGATCAAGCGCCGTGCCGTCGAGCAGACCCATGTTCATAATCGCGACGAAGAACACAACCAGTCCGTACAGTCCCTGCGTGCCGGGGATAACCTGAAGAATCATCGCCTTGCCGAATTTGGACGGGTCCTCTGTTACGAGCCCCGCGCCGGCTTCACCGGCAATACCCGTGCCGACTGCCGAACCTGCGCCTGCCATGCATGCCGCAAGTCCTGCGCCGAGTAGGCCTATCGCAAGGCCGGAATGTGCAAACAGAAATTCCATATTATTTCCTCCCAATTAATCTATTAATCTTCCGCTATATCGTAATATTTTGTGCTTACCTCAAGTGGCTTGAACGCCCTGCCGCCGTCTTTATAGAACTTGCCGAAATACTCAAGGCACTGCAGTCTCAGATCGTGCACGTAGCATCCGAGCAGATTGAGCGCAAAGTTCAGGCTGTGTCCTATTAAGAATACGGGGATAAATACCGCAAGGCTGTTGGCTATTCCGCCGATGGTGTTGAAAACCGTTGCAATAACACTGCCTGCAAGCATCAGTGCCATAATTCGTGAATACGACAGAATATCGCCGAACCAGCCGGTCACCGTGTTATACAGCGTTGCGAACAGGCTCGTCAGCTTTCCGATGCCCTTTGCACCGCGGCTTCCGCCGTAGAAGAGCATCACGCAGCCTATTATCAGGACGACCGGAACGCCTTTTATATTTCCGACATTGAGCGCCGTCATAATCGCGCCGATGAGAATGACCCAGAGTGAGCCCTCCTCCCATATTGCGCCTGCGACATCGCCGTTTTTTATTTTTTCGACAACGCTGATTACCATGCCGGTGTTCAGATGGATAAGTCCGAGCACCATCGCGCCGATGAGCACCGTCATAACATCCGTCATTGGGCTGAACAGGCACCACAGCTCACCCCAGCCATCGGGCTTGCCGAGCAGCTTTCCTATCTGCACGAGTGCATCGCCGAAGAAGCCTCCTGTGAGTATTCCCATGATGAATGTCGATATGCCCGCATATAAAAGCAGCTGGCAAAAGCTCAGCGCGCCCTTGCGCGGATGAATTTTCTTCATTGCAACGACGGCGGCGAGAATCATTATCAGCCCGTAACCCATGTCCGCCATCATCAGTCCGTAGAACAGTATGAAAAACGGTGCCATGAGCGGATTCGGGTCAACGCCGTCGTAAGCCGGCAGGCTGTACATATTCGTGACCATGTTCAGCGCGTTTGTTATCTTGTTATTGCGAAGCGACACGGGGACATCGGGGTATTCCTCGAGTTCGGGATCGACAAGCTCCCACGCGCAGTCAAATTCGCCAAGGCAGTCCTCAAGCTCGGGTACTTTCCTTGCGAGCACCCATCCCTGCAGTGCAACCGCGCTTTCCATGCCGTAAAGCCGACCCTCTGCCTCGGCATAGGCGACCTTTGTTTCCATTCTGTCGGCGCACAGCTTCAGTACCTGCCGATGCGCGCCCAATGCGGCGATCTCATCGTTAAGTTCCTGCTTTTCAAGATTGAGCTTTTCAATCTGAGCATTTAGCCTTTCCGTGTTTTCCTTTGCCGTACCCTCTGCGCCGGCAAAGGATGCCGAAGAGAAATTATGAGCCCTTAGCACTTCCAGCGCCGCGGCAAGATCCTCCCTGAAGCAGATAAGAACCATATAGTGCTGCGTGCTGTCATCGGATACGGAAACGAGCTCCGCCTCATCGGTAAGCTCGGCAAGATCTCTGCGTACATCGTCCGAATCTACCGCCGCCGGTATGAAGCCCGGAGTCAGCGCGCAGCGCTCGGTCCCGTCTTTGTCCAGAGGATAATCAAGCGCAAGCCACGGCCTGAGTGCGTCAATTGCGCCGGCAAGACGCGCGGTTTCGGCATTAATTCTGCGCACCGTCTCATCAATCGTCATTATGCGTCGTGCACACTCAAGCTCAGTCGGCAAGGCGGAATCGTCAAGCAGATTGTCAACATCAGTTTCAGGTTTTGCTGAGAGAAGCTTTGACTTCACCGGCGCATATTTGTCAAGAAGCTCGACCGCCTGAACGAAGGCCGCAAGATCCGACTTATATCTTGACACGTCACTGCCTTCCCTCGAAAGGTGAAGACTCAGCTCCGGCGAAAGCTCGGAGAGATCCGGCTCGGATACCTCAATGCAGCCGAGAAGCTGCAGCTTGCCGAGCAGTGCCTTTTTCTGATCGCGAACAGCCAGCAGCCTGAGCTTTTTCATTTTTTCAATAGCCATTATCCGTTCACGATCCTTTCCGCGATAAACTCAGCCGCGGCTTCACATCGGCTTTCGGCCTTGGCACGCAGAACAGCCTTTTTGTTCTCGGCTTTGAGATATATCTCGTGCGCCTCGTTCTCTGCTGCTTTTTTTGCTTCCGCTCTGCGCGCTTCCAGCTCCCTGTCCGCTTTTTCGCGCGCCTGTTCGACATCGGCCCTGCCGTCAAGCTCAGCCTGCGAAACTATTCTTTTTGCTTCCGCCTGCGCCTGCGCTATATCAAGGTGCACGCTCTCCTCCGCCGCGCTTATTCCGGCAATTTCATCAAATGCCATCAGATCTCCTCCCTTCATAATTCTTTATGGATATTAATTTTTTGCGTATCGTGATTAATTATTTTAATATGTTAACAATATCAAAATTTAATTGATTGTTCAATGCTTTTTGTGCATTTTCATTGACAAAGTTCAAGCAATTTAAATCAGAAAAGTGTTCCTTTTCCTTCCATGCCGTGTAACAACACCGCAAAGCATTGAAAATGCAGGGGTAAATAACTATCGGCGCGCTCACGAGATTGTTTGTTAATTAACATACTATATGCAAATCTCAGAAATTGCAATGCATTTTCGACTTTTAAGCCATTAAACATTCTAATACCCTCATCGCTCTGAGCTTTTTACGGCAATCAAATTGTAAAATCAGCGTTTTTTCCTTGCCAAAAAGCATCGAGCCATGTATAATTATTTGGTACGTTTACTTTAAATTTGTATGGGTCAGCGCGTTGCTTTCGCGCCTGCCCGTTTACCATTGAGGAGGATCCCATGGCTAACAACTACAAAAAACGCGCCGGCGACCGTGTTGACGGAAGACGCCTGCGTTCGCTCAACGGATTTTATAATTTTATTCCTTTCATTATGCCGACAAGGAATGACTCGCTCAACTTCTATGAGCAGTCGTTTGAAATAACAAATGCCGACCGCTGGTTCAGAAAGCAGCGCGTTGCCGGATACAAGGGAATGGGTATGCTCCATCTTCTTATTGCGTCTTATGTCCGTGCATGCGCCTATCTGCCCGGACTCAACCGCTTTGTTGTCGGCAAGCGTGTTTATGCGCATAACGATATTGAGGTGGTAATGGCCGTAAAGCGCAGCCTGGCTATCGATGCAACCGAGACGACCATCAAGGTTGTTTTTAAGCCGACCGATACTATCTATGATGTCTACAACCGCATGAACGCCGCGATAGACAATATCAAAAATTCGGACGATGAAAACGGCACCGAGGAGTTTGCAAATAAATTTGCAACCCTTCCCCGTTTTGTCATAAGCTTTGCAATCTGGCTTCTGCGTGTTGCCGATTATTTCGGCCTCATCCCCAAGAAGCTGCTTGATGTCAGCCCCTTCCACGGCTCGATGATTATAACCGACCTCGGCTCGCTCGGCATAGGACCTATCTATCACCATATATATAACTTCGGCACACTGCCTGTGTTCATATCATTCGGCTCAAAGCGCCATGTTCATGAGCTTGACCGCCACGGCAATGTCGTAGACCGCAAATATGTCGATGGAAAGTTTGTTCTTGACGAGCGCACGGTAGACGGCCATTATTACGCAAGTGCGTTTAAGCTTATTAACCGCATAATCGCCGATCCTTCGGTTCTCGAGGTTCCGCCGCAGAAGGTAAACGAGGACATATTCTGATATCAGATTAAATTTTAATGCCGGAGACGAGCTCTCCGGCATTGATTATGTCATTTACGCCCGTCAAAAAGATTTACAAGCGCGCGCAAATAGTGTATAATATTGTGGCTATTTTTATTGAGGAATGATTATAATGATAGAATTTGAAGAGTATAAGGGAAAGCTCAACGGGCTCAAGCCGACGCTGGACTCACTGCGTGAGGCGCTGCATCTTGAAGCCGCGGAAAAAGAGATTGAAGAGCTTGAGGGTCAGAGTGCACGCGACGGGTTCTGGAACGATGTTGAAAATTCCCAGCGTGTTCAGAAAAGGCTCAAGCAGCTCAAGAACAAGGTTGAAAATTACGAGAAGCTCTGCTCAGGCTGGGACGATCTGATGACGATATGCGAAATGGCAATCGAAGAGGATGACGATTCGATGCTGCCCGAGCTGCAGAGCGAATACACGGCATTTGAGAAGAAGCTTGAGGAAACCCGTCTGGGCACACTGCTCACCGGCGAATACGACGCAAACAATGCTATCCTCACGTTCCACGCCGGCGCCGGCGGGACCGAGGCGCAGGACTGGACGCAGATGCTCTATCGAATGTATAACATGTGGGCCGACCGCCACGGCTACACCGTAAAGCTTATGGACTATCTTGACGGCGATGAGGCAGGAATAAAAAGCGCGACAATAATGATTGAGGGCGAAAACGCCTACGGATTCCTCAAGAGCGAGCACGGCATTCACCGCCTTGTCCGCATATCGCCGTTTGACGCATCCGGACGCCGCCACACATCGTTTTCGGCAATAGAGGTCATGCCGGAGATAAGCGATGACAACGAAATTGAGCTGCGCGATGAGGACATCAAAATGGATGTCTACCGCTCCTCGGGTGCCGGCGGACAGAAGGTCAACAAGACCTCCTCCGCGGTTCGTCTGACACATATTCCGACGGGAATCGTCGTCTCCTCGCAGGTTGAGCGAAGCCACTTCCAGAACCTCGAAAACTGCCGCAACATGCTTCGTGCGCGCCTTGCCGAGATAAAAGAGCGCGAGCACCTTGAGAAGATAAGCGACATCAAGGGCGTTCAGCAGAAGATTGAGTGGGGCAGTCAGATACGCTCGTATGTTTTCATGCCGTACACTCTCGCAAAGGACCACCGCACCGGCTTTGAAAACAGCAATATTCAGGGCGTAATGGACGGCGACATTGACGGATTCATAAACGCCTTCCTCGCCATGAGGGCCGCAAATTAAATTTATCGGGCATAAATCAAGTCCGCAGGAGAATTAACCCCTGCGGACTTTTTGCGTTATTTTTTCTTCGTATATGGCTCGGTCGTGTCATATTCGCCGTATTCACAGCCGATGTTTCGTGCGGTGACGACATCTACGAGAACAGGCTTTCTGAGCGGACGCTTTTTATACAGCTTAATCCGCCCCGTGCCGTTGCCGCCGTTCCAAAGACGCTGATGCCGCCTTGTTCCGTTGGGTGCCTCATAGTTTATAAGCAGCATATCGTCCTTGGAGCATCTTATGCGCGTTTCCATGATGGCCGTTGCCGTCTCCTGCCGGACATACCACAGGATCTCGTCATCTGTTTCCTCGGCCTCGAACTTGGTGCGCGAGAGCGTCCAGAATTTCGAGAAGTTGAACTCGTGGCACTCGCCCTCATAGAAAAATCCGCCGAGCAGCTTGCGGTTGAGCGCGACACCGAACACTTTCGGTCTGCCGCCGCCTATTTCGAAAACGCTGTTTTCGAGCTTTTTGCCGCTTATGTTGCTCGTAAGATCCCACGAGCTGAGCCAGACCCAGGGCGTTGTGAAGTCCGTGCCCCAGTTTTTGTCGGCATAGCCGTTGCAGGTTTCGGGCGTGACTATATAGCGGCGGCCGTTGAATATAATCTCGCCGTCATAATGGGTCTTTATGCCCTCTGCGTGCCAATACATCTCAAAGGCGTTGAGAATTCTGAAAATTCTGCTTGCACCGTAGCCGACATTATACGGGACCTGCTTGCTGACCTTAAGATTCCAGCTCATGCTGCCGCCGTCGCACATATACTCCGGATGCGCCTGGGCCTCGGCATCGCTTATATCGATGCTGCCGCGCAGCTCGGTTTCCGAGGCGTAGCAGTCGTCTGCCGCAATGGAATACGGCGCATTGAAATGCACCTTGACATCCTTCCATGCGAAAAATCTGTGCAGCTGTTTATGAACCTTGCCCCATGTTCCGGCCTTGATCATGAGATATGACGGCTTTTTTCCTGCCGCCTTATTCGCCGGATGCTGACCAAGCGTTGGCTTATCCTCGGCAAGTGCAGGGTTGCAGAGGAAAAACTCGATAAAAAACGGTTTCTCCTCTCCTGTTTCGGCATCGCGTGCCGTCAGCGAATGCCACCACCAGTCATAGCCCTGCTTGCGAAGCGGGCCGCGCAGCATGCACTCATTGCGTGAAATGTCCTTTTTTGAAAACATGACTCTCCTCCTGTAAAATTATTTTTCCGTTATCACCTGACAATATATTATACAAGATTTATACATTCGTCAAGCATCAGACATATCATTTTGACTCTGTTTGTAATATTAATATATAAGGCTCTGTGTCAATAGTTGGAGTAGAGCAAAATATGCCGAAATTAAGTCCCGCTCAAAAACAAATTCTAGGATATCGGCTTATGAATTATAGCAATAGAAAAATTGCAGGAATAATAGGGGTAAGTGAATTTTCAGTTAGATATCAATTAAACAAAATTGCTTTGATTTTTGATATCAAAAACAGTTAAAAATTTTTAAATAACCGCATTTATGCGGTTATTTTTTTGTATTAAAAATTTGCATTCAAAAAAAGACAAAAAACTTCTTTTATATAGCTATTGCATTAGAATAAATGCAATAGCTTTATTTTTTTATCATTCAAAAAAAGACAAAAAAATTTTTTAATAAAGCTATTGTATTAGAA
>CAVAPG010000047.1:0-12831 GCA_963590435.1 bacterium | reverse complement strand
GGTTTTGTTGTATTATCTTTCATAGAGCATACAGAGTCCTTTCTTGTGGTGTTAGGCAACTTCAGTATAAAGGATTTTCTCGTTATGCTCTACTTTTATTTTCGTTTTTGCAATAAAAATGTTGGGCGCAGCCTATCCTTTTCGGACGGTTACCCCAACATTTAGTTTAGAACCAATATTTCGGGGAGTACAGCGTTGCAATCAGATAGATAATATATTGTGACATTTTTTGGACACAAATCACTATGTTTGTGCTTGATAAAATTTTCGCATAGTGATATAATTCAACATCTAAGCTATAGCATTCAAAAATGCAGCATATGAATCAGAAATTAGGAGACCATCAAATGAACGCTATTATCCTGATAAACATATATCTGTTTGTCTGTGCGTGCGCAGGTTTAATCTACGGTCTGACGGTCACATATAGCAAAAAACAGCCGCTGTATTTTAAGCTTATGATTTTTCCGATTGCATGTCAGGCGTTTTCCAGGGTCTTTTATATTATAACGCTTTTGTGCTACGGTGAACTGCCGGATACATTTAATATCGGTTTTTTGGGCTTTGCCGCTTTTTTCCTGTTTTTATATCTGCCGAATGTCGGCCCGATTGATGACTTGCTTGACCAAGCAGGTACAGCCTGCACAAAATACAAACTTCTTGCGTTAATCATTCCGGCTATAGAGCTGGCTGTTGCTGTCTGTGCAATGATTTATGGTCGCGTATCGCTGTCTGTCCGCATTTCGTTCGGCGTTCTGGCGATTCTTGCGGGGCTTGCCGGATATTTCAATGTGAAGCACATACTTGTTCCGGATGTTGAGGGCGGCATAATAAGAGCACTGCGAAGATTTAATCTTTTGTGCATTGCAATGGAGCTTCTTACGCTTGCCGAAGTGGGACCGTATTGCTTCGGTCTCCAGAATCCAATAGGCATTCAGATTTTGCTCGGCATTTCCTATGTTGTGTTTCTGCCGCTTCTCAATAAGGAGACAAAAAAATGGACTCAATGAGCTATATTTTGTTTATCTGCATAGCCGTTCCGATGGCGATGATGCTGGTTCCAATCGAGAAAAAGTCGCGGAAAGTGGTAATATCACTTCTTACGGGCATGTTCCTGTGCCTGTTCGTCAGTGAGGTAAACGGGCTTCTGCTGCGCCTGACAAATAACTCTATGCTTTACCTGACAACAAATGTCACGCCTATCACCGAAGAGCTTGTCAAAGTGCTGCCGGTTATATACTATGCATACTTCTTTTCAGACGATGAAAAATCCGTCGTTACTGTCGCGTTTGCAACAGGCGTGGGTTTTGCAATGCTGGAGAATATTATCATACTGATGCAGCATATATCGTCGGCAAACTTTTTCTTTGCCCTGATTAGAGGCTTCAGCTCGGGTTTGATGCACGGCATAACTACGGTACTTATTGCAAACTTCGTCCCGTACATTCGGAAAAAGAAGAAGCTGTTTCTGTGCGGAGTTATATGCAGCTTTAATCTGGCTGTAGTGTTTCATTCAATATTTAATTTGCTCGTTGAGGCAGACTCGACCGTAGCAAATTATATAGGCTATTTTCTGCCTGTTTCCGTATATTTGGTCATAAACATATTTGTGCTGAAGAAGTTCGTTGCAAAACCTAAAAAAGACAACTGAAAGCAGTTATGAAATTCCGGCGGTGTTAGACATTGTTAAAGATGAAGAAAATAATAAATTATATGTTAAAAGCAGTCAGCGTCTTGTTGCTGACCCTTGTTGCAGCCGGCAGCTTGTCGGTGTGCGCATATGCGAAGACAAATTATATTTCGGATATTACCATCGCTGTCGGAGCGGAGGGAAGATCAAGCCTGGAAAGCAGCGGCTATTCTGTCCTGTTCCAGGGAATGAACATGGTTTCCGATGACGACTCTGCAGTGTTCCTGGGCTACAAAACAGGCTCCGATGCAATCACTGATATAGTTGTCTCAACGCAGCAAAGCAATTCCATTACCTGCAATGGCTGCACCTATCGGCTGGCTTCGAGTATCAGCCTGAACAGAGGCACTGGCGGAACATCGCTCTATCTTTATTATACAAAAGACGGTTCGGCCGGAGGCAAGATTACCTCACTTGACACAGTGTCCGGTTTTTCCGATACCGATGAGGTTGTTTCCCTGAGAAATGACGGCTCTGCTCCCGTTCGAATGAACGACGGAACGCTTGCCAATCTGGATAAAGGGGTCACAAACAGCGAGATATATCTTCTGATGTACAGAAGCGCAAGCGTAAAGCAATATATCTCCAACGTCTGCCTTGTCACCGGAAGCACAAAGTCCGCGGCAATAAATCAGGCTGCATCACAAGGCTGTGACTATTATCTGGACAAAGATATCGGCGGAGGCAGCTCAACAGCGTACATTGCATATCAGAGAACATCGGATAAAAGCAAAGCAATAACAGGCTTTGCTATAAATGATTCCGTTGTGCAGGTTGAAAATGACGGCCAGTCAGGTACTCTGCTGCTGGATATCACCGATGGCAGACTTTTTGACGAAAGCTTTGAACTGAGCGAGTGGGCAGGCGTATACGCCTCGTATGACAGATCTATTTCAAGAAGTTCAAGTCAGTATAAGGCACTTTTAAAAAGCACAGAAGAGTGCAGCTGCGTTTTTGCCGGAAGCCCGGAGATATACGCCGTTTATGAAGGAAAATTCACGACAGCTGTTGCCTCTGAAGAAGAGTCAACGGAAGAAGAACAAACCGAAGAGCCTGCAGAGGAAATTGATGAGAATACAGACGGCGACGCAGTCGATGAATTTTTCGATATAGACAAGACTGAGGAAGAGCAGGTCGATGACGAAATCGCAGATGCCGACACCGAGGCAACTGCATCCGTAATAAACAGCGGAAACGTAGTTGCTGTTTCATGTATTGCGATAATTCTTGCTCTGGCGGTTGTCGGAGCGGGTGTCTATAAGAAGGGTAAGGAAAAGAAAGAAAAAAGCGCAAAGGAAAACGGGGAGGCAGAAAGCAGTGATAAAAAAATACTTTAAAGCAGCCATAAGCATGATGCTGGCGGTGGTGCTCACATTCAGCACATGCACAAATGTTCTGGCCGCATCGTCGAAAAAAGCCTACATAAAAGATGTAATCATAAGCTACGGCAAAACGGCAGATGAGGCAAAGACATGGCTGACTGACAACGGATATGAGGTTCTCGACTACGACCTCAATGAAGGCGCAGACGATACCTTCTCAACCGCACGTGCAGTCTATCTCGGCTATACGACCACTGATGATGCGGATGAAGCCATAACCGACATGCGCCTTATGAACATGAAAGGCGGCTACAGCGTTCAGGATTATCAGATCCTTCTTGAGGAGCAGAAGTCAAACATAAAGGCGTTTATGGATAACTTTATCGTTGCCATAAACGAATACAGAGAAAATTATGATAGGGGACAGGGCAGAGCAGTTTCCGCGCACGATCTGCTTAACCTGCTGTATGATGACGATACCGAGCAGTATATGGGCGACCTGCTGCTGAATAAGATAAAAGAAGAGTACACCGATGAGGAGTGGAACGCACTCTCGGAAGAGCAGCAGGCAAAGACAGCCGACATGACCACCATCCTCATGCAGGCAAACTCAGACGCGGTGCTGACCATTGAGAACGCCATAGCAATGGCAGCCGATACGAATGACAGCCCCTGGACGGAGCGTTACGAAAGTGCGGCCACCTATGACGATATGCTCGACGAGCTTATGAGCAGCAAAAATCTCACCGTCAACGAGGCGGAAAAGCAGCTGGCGGCGGAATACGACGAAGCAGCAAAAGCAATAGCCCTGAAATTTGAAGACTATAAGACTTATCTTGAAAACTACACCAATGCTGAGATAAGCTTCTCGACATCCGCGGAGGAGATCGAGGCATATCAGACCGCTCACGAAGACTTTGACTACACCAACTGGTTTGCGGCCGGAACTCAGTATGAGTTGCTCTCGAGACTCACTAATGACGACGTATCTCTTCTCGACCTGATTATGGGCGATGACTACGATGTTCAGAATGACGACCGTTACATGCTCTATCCCCTTGTTTCTATTCTCAGTGAGGGACAGAAGGCCTGCATTGACTTCTTGTCCATGTATCAGATTGTCGCAATAGGCATTAATAACGACGAGGCAGCAGAGAAAGCGGCTGAGTCCTATGAGCTTCTTACCGATAAAAGCGAAAAGACCTCTATTTACGACGGTGTTGATCGTGCAATCTTCAGCGGCGACGTTGCCATGACCAACGAGGCACTGCGCGTTCAGGCTGCCACAGGCAAGAGTGCAGTTGATACGGCGTTGGATAATGTCTCCACAACATCGTTCATCCTGTACGGTGTCTTTGGCTTTTCACTTGTATGCACGACTGCCATGTGGATATACGAATCTAACTCCACCCTGATGAAAGTAGCGCAGGAGCTTGAATGGGAAGCCTCCGGCAATTTCGATTTGGCCGAAATCGCCACCGGCAAAATGGAAAAAGCCGTAACCGAAGCAGAAAAAGCGACGCTGCAGAATACTATCGACGAAAATATGGCAAAGGGCAACGACCTGATGCGTCAGGTATCGAGCAAAACTACGCTCGCAAGATGTATGCAGGTAGCAAGCATTGTGATGACCTGCGTTACCGTTGCATTGCTGGCTTACTCCATCTGGAACACCTATAACGACCTGCAGGCATACTACAACACAGAGTATACGCCGATCCCCATGCGCATGGTTGACGAGAGCGTAAACGATAATGATGAGAAGGTCTACACTTATTACACCGCGGTGAAATGCAACCGAGAGGATGCCGGAATGGTGACGGATGCAACTAAGCTCCTCGGCGATTACGGCGACTTAAACGGCGATGTTGGTCGCCAGTGGGTAGCCCTGTATACGACAAAGGACAAAGCCGCAGGCAACCCGATTACAGCGGATATCAAGGTGCAGTATGAAGACAGCAAACTGCCCAGCGAAGAGAGCACGGCACTGTCCATGTTTGGCGAAGACAGCGCCCAGAACCTTACCAATGAGCAGTCGGGCTATACCTATGACGATGACAAAGAAGGAATTTACCTGTTCTATAATACGGACACGAGCGCATTTGCCGGCAGCGTATTTTCAAACAGCAGCTATATTCTCGTAAGCGTGGCGGCGGCTATTGTCGTCGGTGTCGCGGCATTCTTCGTCGGCATGGGAGTTCAGAAGAAAAAATTTAAGGGCGAGGCAGAAGCACAGGCTTAAAATTTGAAAAATATCTCTGCAAGTGTATTCTTTGCCCTGACCGCAATGAAAGAAAAGTGCCTTGCCGGGCACAGACGGTAATTAATAATGATTCTGATGAAATTGAGAAAATTTATATGCCTTGCAATGACACTTGCATTGTTTGTGGCGCTAAGCATCCCCGCCTATGCAGCGGGGATCTGTGCCACGGTCAGCACGAGCAGACTGGAGATATCCTATACATCCTTAAAGGATGCCTGGAATAAAGCAGTTGAGCTCGGAGAAAGCAGCGAGGTCACTTTTAAGCTTAATCAGAACTGGAAGGCCGATAAGTCCGGGTCACTGGGCAGCGGTTCCGGCTTTAAGGACGGAGCATTGTGCTATTCCGGTGAAAAAAACCTGACGATTGATCTCAACGGATGCAGCATTGACAGAAATCTTGTCGCACCGACGTCCGGAGGAGCAGTCATATATGTAAACTCTGTAATGACCATCGTGGACTCGAAGAGCGGGGAATATACGGTGTCGAAGCTCTTTAAGGGCGGAGCAATTCAAAACGGTGCAAACGAGGATCGCGGCGGCGGCATAGTCGTCAGCGATAACGCCGAACTTAATTTTAACGGCGGAACTATACTCAACTGCGTATCCACCGATGACGGCGGCGCGATAAGCGCCGACGGTTCAGGCACTGTACTGAACATAAACGGCGGCGCGTTCTACGGCAACCGCACCTATGACGCATCGGGCGAGTGCTGCGGCGGCGCCATATACGCCAACGAGGCGACCACAACGATACGCAATGCGGTTTTTGAAGGAAATTATGCAGAGGATAACGGGGGCGCAATCTACGCCGATGACGGCAAACTCACCATTTCATCATCCTCGTTCTACTCTAACTCTTCAATTGAAGAGGGCGGAGCGATATTTCTCGACGGTTCAGTCAAAACAAACATCTCCGACAGTCTTTTTTCGCAAAATTCATCCACTGACGATGACGGTGGCGCCGTCTTTTGCGATTCGGACAACGGCACATATTTTTATGACTGCCGGATGTATTATAATCACTCCGCCTCTGAAGGCGGCGCTGTGCATGTAAACGATGACAAGGTCTTTATTATCGGCGGAAATTATCAATACAACACCGCCGATGAGTACGGCGGCGGCATATATGTTGACAGTCTCAATGATATAAATGCCTCGGGCAAGTTGATAATAAAGGACAACACCGTAAATGGCAAAGCGAGTGATCTCTGCCTTCAGGACGGCTCGGCCTCTACAGCATATTTGTACTGCGGCGGATTTTATGAGGGCTCGTCGGTATGGCTGTGCTCAAACGATACCAATTCGCAGCTTGCGATAAAGAACATAGATAAGTTCCAGTATAATAATTACATTCATTTCGACGAGGGCTTTTCACAGGATAAGGTGAACTCCTCGACAACCAGCAGCGATAATATTCGCGCAATGGCCACGGCATTCGGCAGCGGAAATGTCATTTTCATATGCGTATGTGCGGCGGCAGTTGCGATTCTTGCGGTCTTAGCCGTAAAAATCGAAAAAAAGAGGAAGGGAGCAGAATAATATGACTGAAAACAAAAAATTATCGTCTCATATTGCAATTGTTTCTGTTTCTCTGATCCTGGTTTTTTCACTGCTTTTTACGAATATAGGCTCAGTGCTGGCAACAACTGTCGAAAATGCTTCGAAATACATCTCCGAGGTACAGGTATTCAGCGGAGACAGTCTGAATGAAGCCGTAAAAAAATGTGAGTCAGCCGGCTATATCGCCGTAAAAAAGAATATAAACCGCTCTGAAGACGGTGACGATGAGGATAACGGAATATTCATCGTCGGATATAAGACAACAGATGACCCCGATGAGGGAATTACGGATATATCGCTTCTTCAGATGAACAGCGGCTATCAGGATTATACATACGGTGATGTTGCCGAAAGAGCTATGGAAAAGCTCGGCAATGTTCCGACAGAACTGTCATATGCCGTCAGCGAATTTGCCGACAACTACAGCAGCGGCAGTCCTGCGGCCATAGCGGCTGTCAAAATTTTAAACTGCTATCATGTTGATGAGCTTGACAACATTAAATTAGGCGACTACATGGTCAGCGGCGATTGCAACATTGATTTCGTAAAGAAGATACTCTCAAGATCCAACACGTCAGTCGTGTCAGCATTCTGCAATGCGCTCGTCGGCGGTGTTGCCGATTACGGCGACGAGAACTGGGCAGCGAGGGTTTCCTCTTCGCAGGTCAAAGATGAGCTTGCCGACAGTGACAATGATAAAAAACTCGATATACAGTACAAGGTTCTTGCAAATGAGCTGGTAGATAGCCTTCAGACATTTGCAGAGAACTTCAATGCCGCCGCGGAGCGTTATTCCGCAAATAACGGTAAGCTTGAAACGGTTGATTCGGATGAGACCGAGACCGAGATGTCTGAAGAAACCGTGGAGGATATGACCACCGGCGGCGAGGTCAACAGTTCCGACGGCGATGCATATTTTCTGTATGCATATGATGTGATGAATCAGTATAATTACGATGAGACGACAAAGCTCGGTGATTATATTGTTTCACTCGGAAATTCATCATATGACGAAATATCAAATCTGAGAAAAATATACCCGCTTGTTGACAGCCTTACAGACGGTCAGGTCGCGGCAATGCGCCTGTGCGGTGTCGCATCCTCGGCTATCTATCTGGTTAACGGCTCCGGTCTTATCGATGAGGCCGAAAAACAGGTAAAGGTAATAAAGGACGAAATTAAATCACAGCTGGGTACTGACAGCATGTCTGTCTGGATAGGGACAGACCAGACAATCTACAATCAAAAGGTTGCTGTTACGACAGAGGCGTACAGAGCCAATTCGGCAGGTCAGATATACAATACGCTCACATCGCCAGACGATGTCGATACATTCCTGTCGGAGGCTTATTCGAAGATAAACATAGCCTCGCTGGTAATCGGTTTTGCGTGGGGAATCACATATTTGGCGACAACTGCGGTCAATGCGTTTGCCTTTACTGCGGTTTTCACAGGCACATTGAGTATGTGGGCCACCTGCTGTGTCGGCATAGGCTCGGGCGCGCTGGGGACTATATTCGGTATCCTGGGCTGTGCGGCGATAGTGCTCAACTATGTTGCTCTGGCGGCTATGGTCGTGGTTCTTGTTGCTCTGCTTGTAAAATATCTGTGGGATTTGTTCACCGATGACGATTCGGAAAGCTTTACGCCGATTCCGTCGGTTATCTTCGACGTTGCAAACAACCGATATGTCAGATACGATGCGGTAAATCAGGACGGAAGTCCGGCAAACATAAACGGCGACAACGCAAGAAGGTGGAATGCCCTTTATACGACAAAAAGCCAACACGCAGGCAATCCGATACAATCATCCGAAATTGACGACCTTATCACAGTGCAGTATAACGACAATACTACGCCGCAGGGGTATGAGCCTGTCAAGTGCTTCGGAGAGGTTTCTGCCGCAAATCTCAACGCTAACTCAAAATCCGATTCCTGCGCGGTTTATATGTTCTGCAAGACAACGTCCAATGTCATAAACGATGGCGAGAGTGCTGAGACCGAAACAGACGGCACTGCGTCGGAAAATGACGGACAGTATATCTCAAAACTCAAGCTTTCCGTTGAAAGCACCGAGACCGCGGCAAAGGCCGGCTTGACCAAGTCCGGCTATAAGGTCCTGGATGTGAACCTGACTCCTGTAACGGATGAATATACATATCTGGGATATACAACTACAACAAACGCAGATGATGCAGTGACGGATATTCGAATATCCGCAAGAAACTCATCGGACGCATACCTTTTCGGCAATGCCTCATACACCGCGTGCGGAACGACTCCGACGGGCGATACGCTTTATTACACATCGTATAAAACAGCCGGAACGCCAATTCTTGCCGATCTTTTGGTCAAGTATTCGCTTGATGATATTCCCGAGGGATATGAGCCTGTAAATATGTTCTGCGGCGGCAATGCCTTCAATCTTAATGTCGGCAGCGAAGTTGATAATAAAGTGTTTACGGCGCACAGAGCTCAGACACTGGATCATTGGAACGATAAGGGTGTATATCTGTATTTCAAGCCATCGGTAACATATACCGATGGGGAGGAGTATATATCCGGTATCGTTCTGGTTGCCGGCAATGATAACAACAGCCTTGGAAACACCGCGGATGATTATATAAAGGACCTGAAGCTGAAGAAATTTGATCTGAGCCTGACACATGCAGCCAGAATAAAGCTCCCGGATGAGACCACAGGCTAT
Source organism: bacterium (assembly GCA_963590435.1). Classification (GTDB taxonomy): domain Bacteria; phylum Bacillota; class Clostridia; order Oscillospirales; family Oscillospiraceae; genus F23-B02. The sequence goes on along the minus strand of CAVAPG010000047.1, from coordinate 3,289 downwards.
CAGCAGATAGAACGCTGGGAAGAGAATATAGAGACCTATATCTGCTATACGACAACCCACAATCCCTACAGAGCCATCTACGGAATACGCTCGTATACATCTGCTCCCGGGAGTTATTCCGTCCCTGTCTATCTTGGGACAGCTACGAGCGGCTCATATGCCGTCTGTGATGTCATGTTCTCATTGCCGCATGCGGCATATGAATATACTAAGAGCACAAAGGATGAGTCTTACCGAAGAGGCATTTATGAAACCCATTCCTATCTGGGCGCAAGCGTCAGCGGATCCATGACCGGAATAGAGCAGCTGAGCATGAAAACAGAGCTTACGCCTGAGGATTACGAGGATGTTTCCTGGTCAAGTTGCGGCGTTCGAGGAAAAGGAATTTATGTTCTCGGACCAGTTGAAGGCGGTACGCCGCTTACGGTAAATGACATTCTCGTCTCATCAGATTCGGAAACGCCGGATGGCTTTGTCAGTGTTCAGGACTTCAAGACGCCGAACCGTACCGAGTCGCACAATCTCGGATATAATACGAATAATTCAAAATATATTATGAAAGGTGAGAGCCTGACACCCGTATATATATATCTGAAGCAGGAGACCGCGACGCAGAAAAAATATATTTCATCCATCTGCGTTTCAACCTACACATTAAGCAGCGTTGCAGGAGATAAGCTTTCCGATTACGATGACAAAACAAAGCAGCAGATTAATGCAAGCGGCAGTGACTACTGTATTCAAAACCTGCTGTCAAAATGCACCGATGAGATTATTCAGGCAAATATAGCCCTCGACACTTCACAGACATTTTACGGGAACCCGAAAGCAACGCCGAGCACCGTCTCATATATAGGTGTGTCGAGAACCGATTCACAGGCGAAGGCTATTACCGGAATAATAAGATATGTCACCGATAAGTCGGATGCACCTGCAACTATAACGGTCAGCGGAGTGAGTTATACCAAAGCCGGAGACATGATACCGGATCCGAACGGTTCATATTACCTTTATTACACAACTTCGGCAGGCGCAAGCCCCGGTATGCCGATAACGGATATAAGCGTCAGCTCGGATGTGTTTGAAACAGACTGCGCAACAGCAATGTCGACAAATTCCGTGGACGCAGCGGACGGCACAAAGGCCACGCTTTACGGCGATTCCAATGAATCGGCATATATACACATGAGCTATGTTGATACGGCTACGATGATGGGTGCAATATACATCGGTCACGGCAAAACGCAGAAGGAAGCGCAGGCAAATCTGCTCAGCCTCGGCTGCAATATATGTGTGGATATGGATGTCAACCGAAACACGGGAGGAGAATATATCTACATCGGCTATTCGAGGTATACTCTGCGTACGAGTGAGATAAAAAAGGGCGTAGCGAAATATGCCGTCAGAGATATTATTCTGACTGTCGGACAGCCGCATCAAAGCTTCATAACGGTTAACGGCGTCACATATGTTAGCGCAAGGGATGAATATACCACTGCCGCCGGTTCTGACGGCACAAAGGCGGTATCCCTCAATACCGGCACCGGAGGAAAGCAGATATATCTGTATTACACCACGCAGAGCACGAAGGAAACAGCCTACCCGATAGCAAAGCTTGGCCTCGCCTGCAGAGATTACGGCATGATAAACGATGACTCCAATGTCTGGGAGCATGTTTTTGATGTAAACGGCAACAGGGTAAATCTCAACGAGGGCGCTATTGCCACGGTCGATGACGGAGAGCATATCACGGATAACAGAGTGTATCTCTACGCAAGCCGTACCGATAATGCCGTCAAAGAGAGCTGCAAGGTTGATATGAATGCCCTCAACAGGGAATTTGTAGCCTATGATGTTTATATGAAGGGGGCGTAGACTGTGAAAAAAGCAAAAAAAGTGCTGTCACTCGTTTGCGCACTGTGCATTGCCGTGTCGGCAGCTATTCCGCAGCAGGCACTCGCAGCCAACACCTCCGAAGATGATATAAGCAAATATACCTACACGATAAATATCAAGGTCAACAACCCCTGTAATTCCACGAGTATGGACAAAGACGATGTCAACGTCCTGTATTTTGACTATTATTACAGCGGTCAGAACGGATATCAGAGCGAAAAAAAGGAGCGCTTTGATATGTCGTGGAGCGGAAGCAGCAACAAAAACTCCGACTTTCTCGAAGAGCATTTTATAAGACCGAATGACGATTCATATACAACAAGCTATGATGTTACTCTGCCCGGCAAGCTGAACAGAATCTACATAATGCTGAATATGGATGGCGGCGAGCGTTTGTCGTTTGAAATTGAGAGCATATATTGCAACGGCAAAAGGATAAACAGCAACACAGACTATGTTTCCTCCGCCTACTATGATTCAACCGCAACTGTTTGCTGCTCTATGGAAAAATCGGTTGTAGACGAGGAAAACTCGCCTTACTTTGCAGAGCATGAAGACCTTGATATTACCGAAAAAACAATGAACAGCATCGCAAACGGTATCACGGATGCCCAAAGCTATGTCGGCAAGTTTAAGGACCAATATAATGCGGTCATTGATATGTCGGTGCTGAAAAAATGCGTTGTTTCGTCCGACGGTGACATCAACCAGGCGTATTCTCATCATGATGAAGAGAGTATGTACAAATACACATTCTATTTCAATGTAGAAAACCCAATCGACCTCGGCAACGCCGACAATGATGAGGTAGAGACATTTTATATTGAGATGAGCTACATTGACAAAAACGGCTATGGAAGCAGCAAAACCTACAAGCTCGATATGTCATACAGCTCGGACCTTAAGCGGAATTTGAATCAGCAATATCTGAGCTACTTCGAGACAGACGGAGATGACGGCTATAAAACGCACTTTTCCGTCTGGGTACCCGGCATAATCACCGAGGTCAGAAGCAAGCTGAATATGAGCGGTGAAAAGCTTTGCGTCTATATTGAAAAAATTACGCTGGGCTCGATAGCGGTGAACAACGACAGGGACTATGTATCCTCGGTATACTATGATTCCGAGGCAAAGATAAAATGCAGCGTCCCAGCCTCGCAGATTGCTCTGGATAAAGACAGCCTGCCTGAAAAATACAGCACCGACCTAAGCGATCAATACGGTGCCATAGTCTCGGAAACCCTGTTCAATAAAGCAAAAGAAAATACGCAAAGATATCTGTACCATCAGTAAAATAAGATGACTCCCGGGCATTTTCGCCTGAGAGTCATCTTTTGCTGGCTCTGTGTCAATAGTTGGGGTAGAGCAAAAATAAAGAAAATCGAAGTAATGA
>CAVAPG010000046.1:0-12834 GCA_963590435.1 bacterium | reverse complement strand
TATCTCCGAGTACGCCGTATTTTTCGGCCTCCTCCACTGCCAGACTCAAGCGCTTAACCGCATTGGGGTATTCGGCACGGACATAGATGTATGCCTGGTCTGCTCCGCAGCCGATGCCGGCGATTATCATGCCTTCGAGCATCCTGTGAGGATCGCCCTCCATGATCGAGCAGTCCATAAATGCACCGGGGTCGCCCTCATCGCCGTTGCAGACAATATATTTTACCGGCGCGTCCTTATGCGCGGCAACCTGCGACCACTTTTTGCCCGTCGGGAAGCCTGCACCGCCGCGACCGCGCAGACCGGAGTCGGAAACTTCACTGACAACCTGCTCAGGCGTCATTTCAAACAAGGCCTTCTCCAACGCAGAGTAACCGCCGACGGCGAAATATTCCTCAATGCTCTCTGCCGCGATACGACCGCAGTTGGCAAGAGCAATTTTGGTTTGGCTCTTGAAAAACGGAATATCCTCCTGGCGCGGGTACGATCTGTTCTGATCGTGATACACAAGCCTGTCGATAACCTCTCCGCCGACTATTGTCTGATCGACAATTTCCTCTGCATCATCTGGGCTTACCTGCATATAAAGAAGCCCTGCGGGTTCTATGCGGATAAGCGGAGCAAGAGCGCACAGCCCATGACAGCCGGAGAGCTTAAGACCTATCGGTTCGGGATGCTCAACATGGTCGACTATCGACAGTTCAACGGGCAGTCCGCGCGCGTTAAGAGCTTTTTTCAGACTCTCATAGACATCCTGTGATCCTGCTGCAAAACATCCGCGGCCGCCGCAGACGAGAATTTTTATTTTCTGCCTTTCAAGAGCGGCCTTGCATTCGTTGCGATAATCCTGCAGCATTTGGCGTGATGTAAGTTTCATTAATTCTCTCCCTCCCTCAGCTGCGCAATCAACTGGTACATTTTCTCAGGAGTCATTGCCGGATGCACGACATCATTTACGGTGCAGACGGGGGCAAGTCCGCATGCACCGAGGCAGGAGACACGCTCAATCGTAAACAGTCCGTCCTCGGACATGTGATCCTCGGGCTTCATTCCTGTTGCGGCATAAAGAGCTTCCTGAACATCATCGGATTTCCTTACATGGCAGGCAGTACCGTTGCAAACCTTTATGATGTACTTGCCTTTTTCGTTCATAGAGAAATTTTCATAGAATGTTGCAACGCCGTAGAGTTCGGCCTCACTCTCGCCGATTTTTTCTGCGACATATTTAAGAGCATCTTTAGGCAGGAAATTATACTTGCTCTGTATGTCCTGCATGATTGCAATGCCCTTGCTCTTATCACAGCCGTGCTTTTGCAGTACGCTGTCGACAAAGCCGTAATCAACGTTTACCAATTGAATCATCCTTTCTATACTTCTTTTTCTACACTTACACTTTGATTCTCTGCATAACCTGATTATAAAGAAAAATAATTTTTATGTAAAGAATAGTTTGAAAAATGTTAATATAGATATGAATAATATTAATAGCAATAAAATGACAATTATACGGAGCCGGACATAAAGTTTGACTTTTTGAACATACAAACTGCACATATTGTTGACAAATCTCCGAATATTTTACGCAAAATAGTGAGATTACATAAAAAAGCCGCATTTTCAACTGTTAGAAATTTAATTTTTTAAATTTGCTCAAATGCTTGACTTGCTCAGAAGAAAATGTATAATGAAGCAAAAAGTGTCTCATGTGAGACAGATGAGGAAAACGATGAAAATAAGTACAGCACAGATTGAATTGCTTCGGAAGACGAGCCTGTTTACGGCAGTTCCGGCGTCCACAATTAAAAAAATCATATCTTCGCCTGACTGTGGGATAAAAAAATATAAAAAGGGGCAGACTGTCTACAGCAAAAACGATTTTGAACGCAGCCTCGGAATTGTGTTGTCCGGCAGACTTCGCGTTACAAAGGGGAATGCCGTTGGCCATGCAATGATAATGAGCACGCTCGGCACATCTTCTTTATTCGGTGCCGCTGCTTTGTTTAATGACGAGAGCGAATACGCAACTGATATAACCGCCCTGTGTGATGCCGAGATTATATTTTTTACGCAGAGACTTGTGCGCCGCATGATGGAATACGATTATCAGATAGCGGAAAATTATATTGGATATCTCTCGGGACGAATACTGTTCCTAAATAAAAAATTATATTTTCTCACTGCCGGTACGGCCGAGCAGCGTCTTGCGAGTTTCCTTTTGGATAATATGCCGGACAAACAGCCGTCGGAGCTGCCAATGCCGCTTAATAAGCTTTCACTTGCACTGAATGTGTCGCGCGCTTCGTTATATAGGGCATTTGATTCACTTGTTGAGAGCGGCGCGATAGAAAAGGAAGGAAAGCTAATCTGCATAAAAAATGCCGAAAGGCTGAAAAATATATAATAAATTATGGAGTGAAAGTCATGAAAAAAATCATATCATTACTTCTTGCCGTCCTGATGCTTGCCTGCCTGTTTACGGGATGCGCAAACGAAGAAACAGAAGCGGTCGAAACCCCGGAAGTTACCGAAGAGCCTACAACAATACGTGTAGGCGCAATGACAGGCCCCACATCGATGGGCATGGTTAAGCTTATGGATGAAAGTGATAACGGCGAGAGTGCTAATAAATATGAATTTACTCTGCAGTCCGAAGCCACAGCTTTTGTCCCGGCCCTGACCAAGGGTGAAATTGACATTGCAGCTGTTCCCGCAAACCTTGCATCTGTCATCTATAACAATACCGACGGCGGTATAAAGGTCCTTTCGGTCTGTGCAACGGGTGTTCTGTACATTGTGGAGCGCGGCGACAGCATAAAGAGCTTTGCAGACCTTGCCGGAAAAAACATATATGCAACAGGCGAGGGGGCAACTCCGGAGTATTCCCTGCGTTATTTACTCAAGGCAAACGGCATTGACGGCGATAATGCTCCGACCATTCAGTGGTGTGCCGATACTACAGAGGCACTGTCGTATATAAGCCAGGATGAGAACGCAATAGCAATGCTTCCTCAGCCGTTTGTAACCGCAGCCCAGAGCAAGGTTTCAGATCTTAAGGTTGCCCTCAGTCTTAATGACGAGTGGCAAAAAGTAAATGACGGCGCGTCCATGGCAACAGGCGTTGTAGTTGTCCGCACAGAGTTTGCCGAAAAGTACCCTCAGCAGCTTGCAACCTTCATGGAAGAGTATGCGGCAAGCGTTAAATTCGTCAATGAAAACAACGATCAGGCGTCCGAGCTTATAGGAAACTATGAAATAGTCAAAGCTCCCATTGCACTTAAAGCATTGCCTTACTGCAATATATGCTGCCTGACCGGAGATGAGCTCAAAGAATGCCTTAATGCATACCTGTCTGCACTTTATGAGATGAATCCGCAGTCAGTCGGCGGCTCGCTGCCTGATGACGGGCTGTATTATGCATCATAAAAATAAATTCGGCAAAGCCGTCGCGGTTATGTTCGCACTGCTGCTGTGGCAGATTGCCGCAGTGGCGGTCGACCAAAAAATTCTTTTGGTTTCTCCGATTGAGGTCGCGGCGCGTATGACGAGCATATGGCAGGTCGAGGGCTTCGCGTCATCAATATGGTACAGCTTTTATCATATTGCCGGAGGTTTTCTGTTTGCTCTTATCCTTGGGGTACTGCTTGCAGCTTTGTCTGGGAGATTCCCATGGATTGAAACAGCACTGTGGCCGTTTATGATTACGGTAAAAACAGTGCCGGTCGCGTCTTTTGTCGTTATATGTCTGATCTGGCTTTCGGCGCAAAATCTCTCAGTTTTTATATCCTTCCTCATTGTCCTGCCTGTTGTTTACGGAAATGTGCTCGAAGGCATAAAGAGCGAAGATCAGAAAATGCTCGAGGTCGGAAGAGTATTTGACATGCCGATAATAAAGCGTATTGCATATATCCATATGCCGCAGCTCAAGCCGTTTATACTGTCAGCCTGCAAAACCTCGCTCGGAATGTCGTGGAAGGCGGGCATCGCAGCGGAGATAATAGGAACGCCCGACGGCTCAATCGGCAAACAGCTGTACTATGCGAAAATTTACCTCGATACGGATGATCTTCTGTGCTGGACGGTTATAATTGTTATAATAAGCGTAATGTTTGAAAAGCTGTTTATGTTTTTATTAAAACGGCTTTACCGAGGACTGGAGCGTGCCTGATGGAACTGAGAAATATATGCAAGTCTTTCGGTGATAATGAAGTTCTCAAAAACATAAATATGATAATTCCCAAAGGCAGCCGTGTGCTGATTTCCGCGCCGTCCGGCAGAGGGAAAACTACGCTCCTGCGTGTTATGATGGGCCTTGTCGCGCCTGATTCCGGCGAGGTGCTGAATAGACCGAAGCATCAGGCGGCAGTGTTTCAGGAGGATAGACTGCAAGAGGAATTTACGCCTGTCAAGTGCGTAAAAACAGCCTGTCCGCATAGTGTTTCAAAAGATGCCGTGCGCAATCATCTGGTTGCCGTGGGACTTGACGGACACATCGATAAACCGGTGTCGGAACTGTCGGGTGGTATGCGCCGCCGAGTTGCCATCGTCCGTGCAGTGCTCAGCGGAGCGGAAACGGTGTATTTCGACGAGCCGTTCACGGGACTTGACGAAATTACAAAAGAGCGGGTTATAGATTATATTCTCTCCAATTGCGAGGACAGAACACTCATTTTTGTGAGCCATTGCCCCGAAGATGCACAGAAACTTAATGCAAAAGAGCTTCGTATTTAGTACGAAGCTCTTTTAACTAACGGGATAATTATTTGCTGCCTGAAAATATCCTGTATAATTTATATTTAAACGCTCTTTCTGCCGGCCCTTTGCATGAGTCCGATAATCTGACCGGAGAGAATGACCGTCAGCAGGGAATAGATGATTTTGCTGAACGGAATGTATGTCAGCGACAGAGCCAGTATAATAAGATCCGACAACAGATACACCCATTGGATGCCTATTTTGAAGTGATGCGACAAGCTGAGCGCAAGCGAATCGTCACCTGTCGGGGCGGAGTTTTCCATGATACACAGTCCGACACCGATGCCGACAAATAATGCACCGACTATTGATGCGGCGAGCGGAAACTGCGCTATCTGCGGCCAGAGCGGCGGAAACTGCTCAAATACGGCATAAAACGCGGAATAACTGACGCCGGCAACAATCGAATAGGCGATAAATTCCCGACCTAGAAGCTTAAAACCCAGCAGATAGCATGATATATTGAGAATCAGTCCGCTCACAGACGGAGATATGTCGAACCAGTGCTTGAGCAGCAGCGTGAGTCCGAGAACACCACCCTCGGTGACACCGGAAATAGAGTGAACATTATACAGACCGAATGCGAGAATTGCACTGCCGAGGATTATGACAAGGCAGTTTTTTAACTTTAAGCGGGGAAGCAATCTTAACAAAACCTTTCTACATGTTTTTGATAATTTTTTCTGCGTATTTTACAAAACGCTTTACTGCGGGCGATGCACCCTTCAGGCTTGGCAAGGCCATGCCGAAGGTAATGCTTCTCGGCGGCGAGACGGGGAGCTTGACAACATCGCACGGCCATTTGAGAGTAATAAGCTCATTTGTTATATTAATGCCCAATCCCTTTTCGACCATCTGCATTGCAGGGAAGCACTCTACAGTCGAGAAGCATATGTTCGGCTCAATTCCGAACTCCTCGAAAAGAGGAATAACATCGGCATCATGGCCGAAACCCGGCAAAACAAGCTTCTCGTCCCTGCATCGCTCGATAGGGAAGCTGTCAAGTCCGGCACAGGGATGGTTTTTTGGCAAAACGGCAATCATTCTATCCTCGTGCAGCGGAATCCAGTCGTAGTCAAACGGCTCTCGATAGCTCGTGAATGCCACATCGGCGGTTTTCTCATCGAGCCATTTGCTGACCTCCTGACGCACTCCCTCCAACAGAGTTATTTTAATCTGCGGGTAGTCAGTCTGAAAACGGCTTATAACCTCAGGCAGCCAATGCGTTGCAATGCTTGAATATGCCGCAATCGTGACCGAACCTATGAGAAGCCCTTTTGTATCGGCGGCAAGCTGATATATCATTTCCTCTTTGTTTACAAACTCTCGGACTGCAACAATTAAATTTTCGCCTTCGGATGTCAGCGAAACGCCCTTATTGGTTCGGTGCAGCAGAGGAAAACCTATGTCAGCCTCCAGCGCGCTTACAAGCTGGCTTACACCGGACGGCGTGTAGCTTAAAAGCTCGGCGGCTTTTGAAAAGCTGCCTGTTTCAGCGGCAGCGAGGAATGCTTTGCAGCGGGCAGTGTCCAAATCACAGCACCTCCAATGATGTTGCTTTAAGTTTTACTTAATACGGCTTTAACAATCAAGAGCTTTACTTTATATGTTGATTATTTTACAATACAGACAGAAGGAAATCAAGAACTATTCAGGGCCCGAATATGATTGTGATCTTCTGAAGATTAAAGTCATCAAAAATGTCATATCATATAGGAGGAATAGCTATGAAAAAGTCTGTTATTTTTGCAATTGCGGTTGTCGTGTGCCTTTTCGGGGCAGCAATAGCCAGTTTCTGCATGGCAACATTTACGTCAAGTGAGGCTGTGTTCGGCGTGCTTGCCGTTCTGTTTGCAGTAGGTTTCACATTGTTTATCAATAAGCTTACAAACATAGATGCCTGAGTGAAAATCGGACATGATTAAAATTGAACTTAGCTTTATCAGGCCTTGCGGTACATAAGTACGGCAGGGCCTATTTTTGCCTTTTGTCTAAAAAATCACTTTATTTTTAAAGCAATAAGGTGTAAGATAAAATAAAATAATTAGCGTATGCTAACTGAAGGTGACAAAAATGACCGAAAAGACATTTAAGATAAGCGGAATGCATTGCGCCGCATGCTCGGCGAGTCTGGAGAAATTCATGGGCCGTCAATCCGGTGTGCAGAGCGTATCGGTAAACCTTACGACGGAAAAAATGGACATTGTCTATGACGATACACTTGACACGGCGAAGATATGTGAGCTTGTCTCGCGCCTGAGTTTTGGCGCGGAGGAATATGTATCTGCTGACGCGCTTGCCGCCGAAAACAGGAAAAAAGAAGACGCGCAAAAGCAGGCAGAGCTTAATGCCATGAAAAAACGAGTCATTCTGTGCATATGCTTTGCCGTACCGCTGCTGTATGTCTCGATGGGACATATGATAGGACTGCCGCTGCCGGATTTCATGTCGCCGCATCATGCTCCGCTGACCTTTGCGCTTGTGCAGCTTGTTCTGACAGCTCCCATAGTCATAGGCGGCAGAAATTTTTATATTAACGGTTTCAGCAGCCTTGTAAAAGGACATCCCAATATGGACACCCTTGTCGCTGTAGGCACTTTTTCCGCTTTGGCTTACGGCATATATGCCGCTGTGAAGATCGCCCTCGGCGATATGGGCTATGCGGAAAATTTGTTTTTTGAAAGTGCCGCTGTTGTTATAACGCTTGTTATGCTCGGCAAATATCTTGAGGCACGCAGCAAACGCCATACATCCGACGCAATAAGAGCACTGACAGAGCTTGCTCCGGAAACTGCTTTGGTCACTCGTCACGGGGAAACAGGTGAAGTGCCGGTATCGGAACTGCGTGTCGGAGATGTTATAACTGTTCGCCCCGGCGAAAGATTCCCGTGCGACGGAACGGTGACATCCGGAGCATCAAGCGCAGATCTGAGCATGCTTACAGGCGAAAGCCTCCCGATAACTCTTGATGAGGGAGCCGGCGTAACGGGTGGCAGCATAAACGAAGAGGGATTGATTATATTCACCGCAACCAAAGTCGGCGGAGATACGGCCCTTGCACAGATTATACGCATGGTCGAGGATGCCCAGGGTAAAAAAGCCCCGATTGCGAAGCTTGCCGATAAGGTCGCAGGTGTGTTCGTCCCGGTGGTTATGGCCATAGCGGTCGTCTCGGCACTTATATGGACATTTTGCGGAAAAGATATTGAGTTTGTGCTGAATATCTTCGTGTCTGTTCTTGTAGTTGCCTGCCCGTGTTCTCTCGGCCTTGCAACGCCGACTGCGATAATGGTCGGAACAGGACGCGGCGCAGAGATGGGCGTCTTGTATAAAAGCGGTGAGGCACTTCAGGCAATGGCATTTGCCGATACTGCCGTTCTCGATAAAACCGGCACGGTGACGGAAGGTAAGCCAAAGCTCAGCCGGATATATTCGGTCTCCCTTCCGGAAAATGAGCTCTTAGGCATATGTGCGGCGGCCGAATCAGGCTCTGAGCACCCCGTTGCAAAGGCGATAACTCAGGCGGCGGATGAGAGAGAACTTAATCTGCCGACCGCGGAAAATATAACTGCGGTCCCGGGGCGCGGTATTAAGGCCAGCGTTGATGGCTCTGAGGTTCTTATAGGCAACGCGCTGTTGATGAAGGAAAACGGAATTGAGATTACAGCTCTGGAGCAGTGCGAGGAGCTTGAAAACAGCGGATGTATGCTCATGTTCGCATCCGTCGACGGTCATTTTGCAGGACTCTTCGGTGCGGTTGACACGATAAAAAGCGACAGTCCCGAAGCCATATTCGATTTGCATAATCTCGGAATAAGCACAATTATGTTAACCGGAGATAACGAAAAAGCCGCACATTCCATTGCGGACAAGGCGAATATAGACAAAGTCCTTGCCGGAGTCCTGCCGGAAGGAAAGGCAGGGGAGATTGAAAAGCTCAAAGCAGACGGCAGGAAAGTCTGCATGGTCGGTGACGGCATTAACGATGCTCCGGCACTTGCCTCAGCCGATATCGGCGTTGCAATAGGCAGCGGCACCGATGTTGCAATCGAGTCTGCCGATGTTGTTCTTATGGGCTCGCATCTGAGTGCACTCGTAACGGCTGTGCGCCTGAGTAAGGCCGTTATTCGAAATATAAAGCAAAATCTCTTTTGGGCATTCTTCTACAACAGCGTGGGCATACCGTTTGCCGCCGGCTTATTCTACGCCTTCGGCGGCCCGCTGCTGAGCCCGATGTTTGCCGGTGCGGCAATGGCCCTGAGCTCTATATCTGTAGTATCAAACGCCCTGCGCCTGAAGCGATTTAAATAAAGATGCCGATAAAGACATGAAAAAAGACCTGCCGGGGAAATTACTCTCCGGCAGGTTTTCCGCTGAATAGATTGATTTTACTTATTGTTTTCCATATAGCGATGCAGCATTGCGGCCATCTCGGAGCGCAGGGCAGTGTTGTCGGGTCCGAAGCTTCCGTCCGGGTAACCCTTAACAACTCCGTTGGCACTTGCCCAGATAACTGCATTGCGCGCCCACGAAGCGACTGATGCAAAGTCGTTAAAGTCGGCTGTTCCGCTGACGGCAGGGGAGCCTGAATAGCGGTAGAGCATGGTGACAATCTCCTCACGGCTTATTGCGGCATTCGGGGAGAACGTTGTGTCACTTGTACCGTTTGTAACGCCGATGTTATACGCCCAAACGATGGCGTTATAGCTCCAGTCACCGGCATCATGGAGATCGGAGTATGCCGGAACAGGCATGCCTTCGACGGACGGCGAGCCCTCAAGACGGTAGAGAACGGTAACGAACATTGCTCTGGTCATTTTCATGCCGGGACCAAACTTGGTTTCGGAAATGCCTTTCATTATGTCATGCTTCCAGACATACTCAACATCACTGCGACACCAGGCATTTGCCGGGACATCGGTGAAGGGGAACGGAATCTCGTCGCCGCATTTGGTGCAGACCTTAAGAACATAGTTATGACCTGTTGCCTTGACGACCTCGGACTTGCTTATGACTGCATTGCAGGTGCTGCAATGACTTCCTTCGGTGCAGCCGTCCTTGGTGCAGGTTGCCGCAACAGCCGGAGTGTCGATTACAACGGTGTGCTGATGAGGTGCGGCCGCGGTGACGGTCAGACTTGCCTCGTCGGTGATATACAAAACGGGGTTACTGAGCGAAAAAACATATATTGCACATATAAATGTTCTGCCGTTATCGTCTGACGAAGTATTCTCTATACTGAGCGTGTCACTCGTGCTCAGGGCAACGCTCTTTATTGCATTGTAGACCTTCGTTGCAATCTCCAGCATGCTTGAGTCTGAAAAGTCAATTCCGCTCAGATCAAGTGCCGCAACAGTGTCGGGCTCAAGCCACATATATTTATATGTTCCGGCTGTGTTAACCTTGACGTTGAACACGGCAGTCTCGCCTTCGCCTACGGTGACATCCGCAGGACCTGCTACATCAAGCTCACTGCCGAGTATTTCGGCAAGAACCTTAAGCATAGTGTATGCATCAAGGTTTTTAAGAATACCGCTGATATCATATCCGCCTTCAAAAAGCTTCTTGATAATCTCGGCAATCTGATCTGAATCGAGGTTTTCCAAAAGTTTTTTGAGTGTCTCATTGTCATTAATAAACTGCTTGAACAATTCGACAAGCTGATCCGTGCTCAAATTATCGAGTATATCGCCGAAGTCCTTGTCGCTGTCTATGAGACCTTTGATAATATCGGCAATCTTTTCAATATCAAGCTGACTGAGTACGTCCTTGAGTGACTCATCGTCTCCGAAAAGGCTCTCGAGCATTTTGGTAAGCGTGTCTGTGTCAAGCTTGCTGAGCAAATCCTTGAGATCGACATCGCTGTCAAGAAGGCCCTTAATAACTTCCTTCAGTGCATCGGTGTCAAGATCTCCAAGCAGCTCTTTAAGCTGGTCGAGATCAATGTTTCCGCTACCGATAAGTGATTTAAGCGTGTCGATAATGCTTTGGATATCGACGTTTTCCCCCACTGCCATATCCGGATCGATTTCGGTATCGGCAGCGTCGGCAATGGCATACACCGGCAGCAGCGTAAGAACAAGCGCCAGCGCCATCACCAGACTGATAATGCGATTTTTCATGATGTTCCTCCTTACTCCCTTGGCACCGATACGGTGCCAATTCATCGGTGGTTATTATACAAAATAATTACAATATTAGCAATGCTATTTATACAAAAAGTTCAAATATAGCAAAATCAACATATGTCTGAAAAAATTATTGTGCATTTTATCGAATGCATTTCGGAGCTTTAACCTTGACAGCATCGGTACTATGCATTACAATATACTCAGCTATTATGTAAAACAAGGTAGAGGTGTGCAATGATACCGTCGCAAATGCTTAAGGGTACGCTTTCCGGCTGCATACTCGCAATTATTTCGCGTAAAGAGACATACGGGTATGAAATAGCAGAAACCCTCGGGCAATATGGATTTGGAAAAATAGCAGAGGGAACGATATATCCCTTGCTGCTCAGACTTGAAAAAAACGGTCTTGTTAATGCTCAATACCGGGCATCCGAGCTTGGACCGCAACGAAAATATTACAGCATTACACCGCTTGGCAGTGAAGAACTCAGTTCGTTTATCTGCAGCTACAGGCAGCTATGCGATGCCGTTGAGAATACTGTCAGAGGAGGAAGCGAAATTGAGCAGGGAAGCAAGAAAACTCAGGACTGAAAATAACAGACTTGAAAAACAGCTGAATAAGAATTCAAATGAAGCGCTGACAGATATTGTGGTTTACATAAGATGTTCTAATATAAGTGATCTCGACCAGGAAACAGTGCGGCGCGACATAACCCAAATGCTGCTTGATGCGCAGAACAGAGGGTGCAGCGCGGTCAGCGTTATCGGAGGGGATTACAAGGCGTTTTGCGATGAAATTATAGCCGAGATTCCCAAATTAAGCAAAAAACAGCGGCTTTTGACCGCTGTAAGGGATACGTTGCCGGCATTATCCATGCTTTTTACTGTTTGGATGCTGCTTGCTTCGGTTAAACAGATTATTGAGCATAAACCGTGGTATATAACGCCAATGTATCTGTCCGATATAATGATAGGTGCTGCGCTACTATTGGCGGCAGTTTTGACTGTGGTTTACATAACTAAGAACAGTTTTAACTCAAAGTCTTATATTATGGTATGCCTTCTGCTGCTCATAATTGCCATAGGTGCTGCCGGAGAGCTTCTTGTTCCGAAAACGGTAGTACTCAGTCCTCATATTGCCGCCGATGTTGCGCTTGTCGTCGTTTTGCTGATAGCGTATAAAATAATAGACAGCAGCTTGGATTAGCTGTCAGCAGACTGCAGATTAAGGTTGTCCACGCCGGCACGCATCTCGAACAAAAATGCGATGAAGCTCTTCATAAACGGTATGAATTCGCCGGAGTCAATCATGGAGCAAATCTCGTTGAAGTCTGCCCAGCGGGCGTTCATAACCTCATCAGCCTGAAAGCGCAGCGAATCAAGAGGTATGTCTTTTATGATAATGTAATAGTCGTCAAAACCGTCATCAAAGTTTACGGTCAGGCGCGGACGAATATCTGAAAAATCGACATCGATTCCCAACTCTTCGCGCAGCTCGCGGCGCATGGCCTGCTGGCTTGTTTCACCGCACAGGGCACTGCCGCCGACAGTCACATCCCATTTTTCGGCGAATGTCGCCTTTCGGGTGCAGCGCTGCTGAATAAGCATTTTGCCGTCGGTACTGAATATCGCCACATGGACCACCATGTGATAAAAGCCGTCAGGATGACTGCCGCCTCGGATGACGCTTTTTCCTGTCGGTATTCTGTTTACATCGTACGCATCCCATGATTCCATATTTATATTACATCTCCATGCTATCACATAATTTACTCGCAACACAGTAGCATTTTTTACCGCCTGCGTCAAGAAAATATTGATAATGAAGCATTTGTAAGATATATTAAAAACAAAAAAGACTGTCGTAATCGCAAACTGTGCAAATTTCGGCGGCCTCCGGAGAAACTAAAAACTAGACTAAACCATACTAACAGCTTGCAGGCTGAAATAT
>CAVAPG010000045.1:0-13135 GCA_963590435.1 bacterium | reverse complement strand
TCACCGGTAATATATGTCCTTGCGGCGGCGCTTGCGGGAATAATTATTAAAGAACTGGAGGCGCACAAATCATGATTTATTTGCGCCTTTTCTGGGAGTTTTTCAAGACAGGCTTGTTCGCTGTCGGAGGCGGTCTGGCAACATTGCCCTTTATTTATGACATGTCCGACCGTACCGGTTGGTTTACATATCAGCAGATAGCCGATATGATAGCGGTGTCTGAGTCTACACCCGGACCTATAGGTGTCAACACCGCGACATATGTCGGCTATATCACCGGCGGATTGCCCGGAGCATTGATTGCCACGCTTGGTCTTGTAACGCCGGCAATTATAATTATTTTAATTATTGCGTCCTGCCTGAAAAAATTCAGGGAAAATCGTTTTGTGGACCATGCATTCTACGGCTTGCGTCCTGCCTCGGCAGGACTTATCGCCGCGGCTGGTTTTTCCGTTGTTATGCTTGCTCTTGTAAATGAAGATGCATATAAAGCCAGCGGAAATATTATAGATCTGTTTTCATGGAAAGGCATCGCACTTGCCGCGGTTATCTGGCTGCTTACAAACTGTGTTAAGCAAACAAAAAATTTGCATCCCATAGTATATATTGCCATGTCTGCCGTCATAGGAATTCTGCTGTTTTAAAAATCCAGAAGTGCTGAAAAAAATAACCGCCATTGCTCAATCAAGAATGCAATGGCTGTATGCGTAGACATCAGAAAATAAAAGCGAATATAATAAATTTAGGCCAACCGTAAATAATACGGTTGGCCTAAATTTTGAGACTGTAAAAAAACTGTGCTGTTGAGCAATTCCCTGCCATGTGCGCGCTCCTGCGTCTCGATTACCTTGCGCGAGCTTTCGAGCACTCTCTTGAGGACTTCTTTCTTCTCAACGTCAAGCACGCTGCTACTTGCTCTCTTTATCTGCTCGTCAAGCACCTTCATGCGCTCAAGCGTTTTCTTTGCCGCCTCGCGGTCAACATTTGAGCCAAACTGTTGCTCTTTGTATGTGCGCCCTTCGGTTATGCGCTTATCTTCAAGCTCTCGCAGAGTATCGAGGCGTTTTTTGAAGATATCCAGTGCTGACCTCTCGCCATCTGTGAGGCCTTTGAGTTTCAGACTGTCCGCTGCAATGGACAATACCTCGCGGTTTGTGAGCGGTGATGTGCGCTGCTGGAACTGCGTATTGCCTGCCTGCATGAATAGTGTTTCGGCTTCACTGTATCTCGTGCGTTTCCGTCTCGCCTGATACTGTTTATCATCGTCCTCGCCTATAATCTGCTCTTCTTTCGGGTTAAGGATCGCCATAACCTCATTGAAGCGTGCCGTTTTCTGGTCAAGCTCTGCTTGCTGCTTAAACGGTGTTGAGAGAATAGCTCACCATGCTTTAATATTTTAACATTCAATCACATTTCAATTAACTGAGAATACAAAGCTTGTCTTTGAAATGAATTTTTTGCCTGCCCTGAGAAGCGGAGCGGGAAAGTTTGGGCTATTCGGAGCATCCGGATAGTTCTGCGTTTCAAGGCACAGTGCGGAATTTTTTTCATACGATTTGCCGCGCTTTCCGCTCTGCGACTTTATCCCACCTCCGGCATAGAACTGAACTGCCGGCATGTCACTTATCACGGTCATTCCGATTCCGCTTTCTTCGCTGTACAGCTTCGTGCACATATCCTTGCTGCTTAAGATATAGCAGTGATCATAAAATCCGCTCCCGACAGTTCTCATGCTTCGGAAGTCAAATTCAGTACCGGCAACGGGACAAATATCCCCGGTCGGAATAAGAGAAGCATCCACGGGAAGGTATTTGTCCGCGTTAATTTCAAGCTTGTGCGAGAGAATATTTCCTCTACCTGCAAGGTTAAAGTAGCTGTGATTTGTGAGGCTGAGATATGTGTCAGCGTCCGATTCTGCCTCGTAATATATGCTTAGTTCATTATTGTCATTGAATTCATATGCGACGGAAATATTCAGGTTCCCTGGAAATCCGTCCGAACCGTCAGGGTCATTAATCGAAAACACAAGTCTATTGCCGGTAGCCGATAATATGTCAAAGCGCCTCTTGCTCAGCCCGTTGCCGCCGTGGAGCGTGTTTTTGCCTTCGTTTGCGGTAAGTTTATACTCCCTGCCGTTGAGAATAAAAGACGCATTTGATATTCGGTTTGCATATCTGCCGACAAAAGCGCCGAAATAATCGCTGTTGTGAAGATATTCACCCGGTGTATCATACCCGAGGACAACATCAATAAGCTTGCCGTTTCTGCCCGGAACCGCAAGACTCTGAATCGTCGCACCGAGATCCGTTATGCTGACATAAGCGCCCACAGAATTTCTTATGGTATATAGTTTGTAATTTCCGAATGTATTGCAGCTTACAGGCATTTAGACCCCTCCAATGCTGTCTCTATTATACGCTCTGTCTTCTGCTGCTTCAATGCAAATATCATAAATACTGCCGCAAAATGAAAACTGAGTAAAAATTTGCGCAATTTTTAGTTAATTAATTATCTTGCGGATGAAAAAAGCTTGATAACTCAAGCGTTCTTTACACCGGATAAATTTCGTATGTTGACAATCATACGCAATTGAATTAAAATATTCAATGTTGCAAATGGCTTAAACAATAATTTTATAATGATAAGAGGTAATAAGATGTTTAAAGTCGTACAAAAGAGATTTCTGAACGATGCAAAGACTATTTGCCTGTTCGAAATCGAAGCTCCGCTGGTCGCACGCCACGCCCAGGCGGGTCAGTTCGTTATCTTCCGTCTTGACGAGCAGGGAGAGCGCACGCCTGTTTCTGTTGCCGGCTACGATCGCGAAAAAGGCACAGTCACCGTTATGGTGCAGGCTGCCGGCCGTACCACCAAGATGCTGCACACAGTGCAGGAAGGTGATTATATCTCCGACTTTGTCGGCCCACTCGGCAAAGCAACCGAGATGGATGGTCTGAAGAAAGTTTGCGTCGTCGGCGGCGGTGTCGGCTGTGCTATCGCATATCCTATCGCTAAGGAAATGCACGCAAAGGGTATAGATGTTACCTTTATTGCAGGCTTCAGAAGTGCTGATATCGTCATCCTGAAGGACGAGCTCAAGGCTGCTTCCGATAAGCTCATTATGTGCACCGACGACGGCACATATGGCGAGAAGGGCTTTACAACCCAGTATCTCCAGCAGGAGATTGATGCAAACATCAAGGAAGGCAAGCCTCAGTTTGATCGCGTTATTGCCATCGGTCCTGACATCATGATGAAGTTTCTTGCCGAGGTTACACGTCCTTACGGAATAAAGACCATTATATCCCTTGACCCGATTATGGTCGACGGAACCGGCATGTGCGGCGGCTGCCGTGTCATCGTCGGCGGCGAAACAAAATTCGCATGTGTTGACGGTCCTGACTTTGATGCACACGAGGTCGATTTCGACTCTCTCATCAAGCGTGCCGCTTTCTACAAAGAAGAGCAGGATGAAGCTGCAAAGCATATCTGCAATATGACCGGAGGTAAGCGTAATGGCTAATATGAGAATGGACAAAAATCCGATGCCGGAGCAGGACCCTGCCGTCCGTGCCGGCAACTTTGACGAGGTTGCTCTCGGCTACACACCGGAGATGGCTATGGACGAGGCAAAACGCTGCCTCAATTGCCACAATATGCCCTGCCGCAGCGGCTGCCCTGTTTCTGTTCGCATCCCAGAGTTTATCGCAAAGGTCGCCGAAGGTGACTTTGATGCGGCATATGAGATAATAAAGTCCACAAACTCACTGCCTGCTGTATGCGGACGTGTATGCCCACAGGAAAAACAGTGCGAGAGCAAGTGTGTACGCGGCATTAAGGGCGAAAGCGTCGGTATCGGCCGCCTTGAGCGTTTTGTAGCAGACTACCACATGAATAAGGAAGTCAAGGATGAGGTTAAGGTTCCCGAGTCCAACGGTCACCGTATTGCTATAGTCGGCTCCGGCCCTGCAAGCCTTACCTGTGCCGGCGATCTTCGCAAGCTTGGCTATGATGTTACTATATTTGAAGCATTCCATAAGTCCGGCGGCGTTCTGGTTTACGGTATTCCTCAGTTCCGTCTGCCCAAGGAAATCGTTGCAGCTGAGATTGAAAACCTCAAGGCAATGGGCGTTAATATCATAAACAACGCTATCATCGGAAAGTCTGAAACAGTCGACGAGCTGTTCGAGGATGGCTTTGAAGCAGTGTTTATCGGTTCCGGCGCCGGTCTGCCGCAGTTCCTGCACATTCCCGGCGAGAATCTGCTCGGCGTATACTCCGCAAATGAGCTCCTGACACGTGTAAACCTCATGAAGGCATACCGCGATGACTATGATACGCCTATAAAGCACTTCCATAATGTTTGCGTTGTCGGTGCAGGCAATGTCGCAATGGACGCCGCACGTGTGTCCAAGCGTCTTGGTGCTGAGCATGTTTATATTGCATATCGCCGCGGCAGAGACGAGCTCCCCGCACGTAAGGAAGAAGTTGAGCATGCAGAGGCTGAGGGCATTGAATTCAGACTGCTCAACAATCCTGTTGCAATACACGCAGGCGAAGACGGACATGTCACCGGCATAGAGCTCCAGAAGCAGGAACTCGGCGAGCCTGATGAAAAAGGTCGCCGCAAGCCAGTTCCCGTTGAGGGTTCAAACTGGATCCTTGATTGTGACACTGTTGTTATCGCAATCGGAACAAGCCCCAACCCGCTTATCCGCAACACGACTAAGGGCCTGACATTTACGCGTAAGGGCGGTATTGAAGCTGACGAAGGCGGTGCAACAGCACGCGAAGGTGTTTTCGCAGGCGGCGATGCAGTCACCGGCGCAGCTACCGTTATACTCGCAATGGGCGCAGGAAAGACCGGCGCAAAGAGCATTGATGAGTACATAAAGAGCAAAAAATAAAGCAAATTATATAAACGCGCACCGATGCAAATGTGTCGGTGCGCGTTTCTTTGCGGTTTTGCGTACAATTTTTACCGCTTATGTTCTATTATGCACATTCAAAAAAGATAATTTTAAAACAATTTTATTTTTTTGCACTTAGGCTATTGCATTTTTGATATGTCTGCCGTAGAATAACGCATGGTTTTTAAGTTCAATATCTTATGTGCATATCGAATATTGCATTTGAATAGGCAAGAAAGGATTGACTCCATTGAAACGCGATCAACTGCAAATTTATCTTGAAGCAAACCCTAACGCAAAACTCCGCGACATAGTTTCGCAGATGCTTTATGATGAAATTGTATCATTAAGCATTGCCCCCGGATCAAAGCTCAATGTCAATAGCCTGGCGTCTGCGCTCGGTATATCCCGCACGCCGGTTGCCGAAGCAATCATGAATCTATGCGAGCAGGGCTTTGTCGTTTCCAGACCGGATAAGAGCGGCTTTTTTGTAATTGATTTAAGCCTTCGTGATATGATAGATTTATACGATGTACGATCCGCAATTGAATGCGAAGCTGCGGCCCTGTGCACCGAACGCGCGGACAGCGGCACGGTCAATGAGCTTGACAGACTTGCAAATGAGTTTGCCGATTGCGTAATTCGCAAGGATTATGACGGTATGATTGCAACGGATATGCCATTCCACGGCCTTATAGTTGAATCCTGCGGAAATAAGTATATCCAGAAGTGCTATAAAATGCTTCGACCGAACCTGACAATGTATCAGTCCTCAATGATAAAGTTTATAAGCAACTCAGAAGATAACCCATGGTCGCCCAGCGTAATATATAACCATGTTGCTGTTGTTGAAGCTATAAAAATGCATATTCCGGATCTTGCCAAACAGGCCATGGCCGACCATGTCAAGAGCAGTCTGAACTTCACCATGTTCTCCGGGGGCGGAGCGGATCCGTTCTCCTCAGTCCGAAAATCTAAATCCTATAAAAAATAAAAGCTGCTGTAAAATTTGTTCATATAACTAAAAAAGAAAAATTTATCTTATTTTGCGCAACAATTATTCCCCTCATTTTCGCCTAACGAATATGAGGGGAATCTTGATAAGTTAAGCCACGGCAGAGCCGTGGCTTTTGATGCTGTTATTCAGATCTTGCTATCATCTGCAGCGCATGATCAAGAACATCGATTATTGCACTCAGATTTTGTTTCGCACCGGATTCATTGCCCGGAAGATTGATAATCAAACTTTTTCCTCGGATGCCGGCAACGCCTCTTGTAAGCATTGCACGAGGGGTAATATTCAGACTGTAGTGCAACATAGCCTGAGGTATGGATAGTATCTCGCGCGTTATAACATCGCGTGTCGCTTCCGGTGTGATATCGCGCTTGTCAAAACCCGTTCCTCCGACTGATATTATCAAATCGCACTCTAGTTCATAGGCGCATTTTATAAATTCGGCAGATATCTCATGTCGCTCATCGGGAACAAGTCCGTGATAAATAACTTTAAAACCGGCTTCTTCAAGCATCTGCGTGACCGCAGGCCCACTTTTGTCTTCTCTTTTGCCGGCAAAACATCTGTCACTTACCGTAATTACCGCTGCTTTATAGTCCATATACCCTCCTAAGAACCGAATTATTTTTTAAAGCCGTCTTTGAGTGCAACTGCCCGGTTGAACACAAGATGGTCCGGTGACGAATCTTTGCTGTCAACGCAGAAATAACCCATTCTGAGGAATTGGTACTGGGCGGGTGCCACGGCTTTTTCGAGCATTTTTTCCACTTTGCAGTCGGTGAGAACTTCGAGTGAATCGGGACTAAGACAACTGATGTAATCTTTATCGGCTGCATCGGGATCGGGGTCAGAAAACAGATTGCTGTATAACCTTACCTCAGCGTTGGCACAGTTATTCGCATCAACCCAGTGAATTGTTGCACCTTTAACCTTGCGTCCGTCAGCAGGATCACCTCCGCGGCTCTCCGGATCATATGTTGCGAGTATCTCGGTGACATTTCCGTCGGCATCCTTTACACAACCGGTGCATGTAATAAGGTATGCACCTTTAAGACGACATTCAGGGCCGTCAGGATACAGTCTTTTGTATTTTGGAACAGGTACTTCAAGAAAATCTTCGGCTTCAATCCAAAGATTGCGAGAGAAGGAGACTTTTCTTGTTCCGTCCTCAGGTTTGTTGGGATTGTTTTCAATCTCAAGCTCCTCGGATTTGCCCTCAGGGTAATTTGTAATAGTTAACTTGACAGGATGAAGGACAGCCATCGCTCGCTGCGCGTTTTCATTAAGATCTTCGCGCAGGCAGTGTTCAAGGAATGAAAACTCAACTGTGCTGGGTACCTTCGCAACACCGATCCTTTCACAGAAATTGCGAATTGATTGCGGTGTATATCCGCGGCGGCGCAGACCGCACAATGTTGGCATACGTGGGTCATCCCATCCTGAGACAAGACCTTCTTCCACCAATCTTCTCAGCTTGCGTTTGCTGAGCACAGTGTAGTTTATACCCAAACGCGCAAACTCAATCTGGCGCGGTTTAGACGGGACCGAAACATTGCTGATAACCCAGTCATACAGCGGACGGTGGTCTTCATATTCAAGTGAACACAGGGAATGGGTAATGCCCTCGAGTGCATCCTGAATGGGATGAGCAAAATCGTACATCGGGAATATACACCATTTGGTGCCCTGACGGTGGTGCTCTATGTATCTTATCCTGTAAAGCACGGGGTCACGCATGTTAAAGTTGCCCGATGCAAGGTCAATCTTTGCACGGAGAGTGTATCTTCCCTCGGGAAATTCGCCGTTTTTCATGCGTTCAAATAATTCGAGGTTTTCTTTAATCGGCCTGTCTCTATATGGGCTGATTGCCGGCTTTGTTGTATCGCCGCGATACTCCTTGAATTGTTCGGGAGTAAGCTCGCACACATAAGCAAGCCCTTTGTTTATAAGCTCAAGTGCGTACTCATATGTTTTCTCAAAGTAGTCCGAACCATAGAAGAACCGATCGCCCCAGTCAAAACCGAGCCAATGGATATCCTCCTGAATTGCATCAACATATTCTGTGTCCTCTTTAGCAGGGTTCGTATCATCCATTCGCAGATTGCAGATACCGCCGTATTTTTCGGCAGTTCCGAAATCTATTATAAGCGCCTTGCAGTGGCCGATATGCAGATAGCCATTCGGCTCGGGCGGAAAACGGGTGTGAACCTGCATCCCCACGAATCTGCCGCCATCGGCAAGATCTTCGTCAATAAAATTTTCAATAAAATTTTTGCTTGTCTCTTCCATGTTAGTACTCCTGTTTATTTGGATGAAAAAATTATAAACGATATCAGCCGCAATTACAATAAAAAAGTCAAATTTCCATTGCTTGTTGCATATGCGATTGTTGTAAGATGTATATTGTGCTATAATATAACCAGGTGATGTGTATGAATAGTAAGTTTAATATTATTGTTGTCGGCGCCGGTCCGGCAGGTATCTCGGCGGCACTCACGGCGTGTAATCGAGGCTTGAAGACCGCTGTCATAGCAAATCCGCCTGAAAGCAGCAAGCTAAGTCGAGCTGAATATGTAAGCAACTATCCGGGGGTTTCAGGCAGCGGCAGCGATATAATGTGCGCTATGTACCAACAGCTCAATCTCAGCGATGCATCTGTTATTCGTGGACGAGCACTAAGCGTGATGCCCGTGGGCAAAACAATCGGCGTTGCCGTGGAAAATGATTTTTATGAGGCTGAAGCAGTTGTCGTGGCGTGCGGAATAAATCGCCGTCCCATATGTGAGGGAGAAACTAAGTTTATCGGCCGGGGAGTGAGCTATTGCGCAACCTGTGACGGAATGCTCTATAAGGGCAAAACCGTCGCTGTTATAGGTGACAGCGAGGAGAGCGAGCGTGTTGCACAATTTTTGAGCAGCATTGGCTGCAAAGTGTTTAGATTTACGGGCAGGGAGAAGTTTGATATCATTGGCAATACGAATGCGGACACTCTTATTGCCGATGGCAGAGAATATAAAGTGGATTGTATTTTTATTTTAAAAGACACACTTTCTGCCGAAAGCCTTATCTCGGGTATAGAAACTGAACGTGGGATTATTAAAACCGACCGTTACGGAAGAACAAATATCAATGGCATATTTGCTGCCGGTGACTGCACAGGAGCACCGTATCAGATAGCAAAGGCAGTAGGTGAGGGGAATGTTGCCGCACTGACAGCCTACGAATATATAAATTCAATCATAAAATGATAAGGAGATAAAAAATGGCTATTGTTCATCTTACAAAGGATAATTTTGAGTCAGAGACAGCTTCGGGACCGGTTCTGGTTGACTTTTGGGCAACATGGTGCGGTCCATGCCGTATGCAGGCTCCGATTCTTGAAGAGTTTGACAAGCAGATGGAAGGACGCGTTAAGGTCTGCAAGCTTGATGTAGATGAAGCTCCGAATATTGCCCAGCGATTCGGAGTGATGAGCATCCCGACGCTGATTGCCTTTAACGACGGCAAACAGTTAAGCAAAGAAATCGGCGTAACCAGCTGCGAAGATCTCATGCTCATGTTCGGATAAAAATTATAGAAGATTTATGTGACATATTTAATTGCTGTTAAGCAGTCAAGATACTGACACTATATTCTGCTAAAGAGCCCCCCGGTTTTCATCGAACGAAAACCGGGGGCTGAAGTTAATTGAGGCTGATCACACATACTGCTTGCGCGGAATTCTGTCATAATTCCACTCAAGAATAGGCTCCACGCAGTAGGCAAGAAATTTCATATCAAGATTAAAGAAGTATATTGCAAATGTTACGGCAAAGAGCCCCGCTCCTCCGCCAAGTATTTTTACAGGCAGCATTTTAAGTTTTGACATATCTTTTCCCTCCTTACCATGCGTGCTCATCCGGCAGAATTTCAATGCTCGGATCAAGCGGTTCCTCACGCATAACCGTGCGCATATACTGATTGAATTGATCACGTATTGCTTGACGAGTGTAAACACGCGGATCACAAAGATCATGGCAGACCCAAACAAGATGTATGCCGCGCTCTCTTGCCTGCTCTTCAAACTGACCGTGCATGCCCGTCAGCGCCTTGCAGGACATATGCTCCCACATCATTACCATGTCAGCGTTCATTTTCTCGCAGTATTCCCAAAGCTCATCAACAAGCACTTTATATCCACCATGTGTGTGATTGCGCATGATCATGTTCATAGTCAGCCATGCCATATCAAAATATGCCTGTTCGCGATTCTCAGGGGTGTCTTCTTCGGCAATTTCTTCGCTTATAACCATTGAAAGCATATCGGTCAGAGGAACAACGCCCCAGCACTGAATCATCCAATAGAGCATATCGATTACATACTGAGGCTGCACGCCCCAAACTATGCATCTGTGGCGGTATTCCGAAGCCATCATGGTCTTGTTTTTATACCCCTGCTGGACAAGCTTGTTTATCTTTTTCTCTATCGGCGGAAATGCAGCACTGCGGCCGCAGTTTCCCATATAATCCGTGTCGTTAAACAGTGAGAACACTGCACCGACAAATTGCGGATACGGAGTGCTGTTAACTTCAAGCCAGTTCATGCGGTTGCGGGTGGTTTGATTAACTCGTTTTGCACATTCAAAGTAATGCTCCCAGTTCCATTTTGCACCCGTAGTTTTTTCAATAAACTCAATGCCTTGTTTAATATCATTGGCGGCATACAGCTGAACATCTTCCTGAGTGTGACGCATAGGAGCAACAAGCTGGAATGTCGGTATGCCGTATTCGCGCTCGAGGCGTTTGGCGATGAGACCGTTGCCCATAAGCGAACCGTCGCATGTTGTATTAACCTGAACAGCGCACTTGCCAAGCACAGGGAAGTCGTCATCTATTGAAACACCAAGCTCTGCTTCCGGCATCGGGCAGACATCGCCGGGAATTCCGAACTGCTGGGCGACATCGAGATAATGCATGGCAGATTTTTGGTTGAGCAGGTTTGCCGAGAACATTGTAGGTACTTCACGAAGAATGCAATTAAGGTCCGGAAATCCCATCATAAGAGCTGTCATGGCATTCTCATCCCAAAGAACGCTCTTCTCGGAATATTTGACATCGTTGCCCGTACGTCGGTCGCCACGCATTGCATTGCTTATGGCCTGTGCGATATCTTTTACAACAAAGTTCATCGCGACATGTGTTATACGCAGCGGCTCATCACGCAACCCTATAGTGAATTTGTCCATCATGTGCGGTACGGCCAGATAGTTTGCAAACCATCTGTATCGGAACATGCCTTTTATATTGCGGGGATGAATAATAACGCCGGCAAGAATCGACAGTATATACAGCCATCTGCTGTAATCATACAGAGTATCCTTCAACCCACGCCACTCACGGCGGCGGCGTACCTTGCCTTGATCAAACAGAACACCAAGCTGCTTTTCACCCTTGCGCTTTTTATCATTCACAAGAATTGCCATTATTTCGCACCTCCCTGAAGCTTCTTTATTTCAATGCTTTCAACAAATGCCTGAACACGGGTGCGCATCTGTCCCACAGATGAACTGATGTTGTACGGCCTGTCGACAGACAGAACAGGGTAATTGTAATCCTCACGCAGCATTGTTGAGCCGAGCAGTCGCTCATAGGCCCACGGGTCACAGAATTTTATCTGCTGATATACAATTCCGTCCGCACCGTATGCTTTGGCAATTTCATTGACATACGCCTTGCGGCCATAGACCTTTTCCATGTTAAACATACGCGGACATTGACCGTTATAAACATAATGGCGGCACAGCTGAGTGAGCGCGTCTTCATCGTCGGTGAGCTTAATTTCCATTCTGCCAGGCAGTGATCCGAAACAGAACCTGTCTGCGCAAACATATGCGCCTGTTTCCTCAATCAGTTTAATAAATCCGCTGTCATCAACTTCGCTTCCGACTACAGCGAGACGAGCACGGTATTCCTTGGACTCAGGCTCGCGCGTTTTTATCTCCTCAAGAGTTTCTTCGAGCTTATCGATTATCAAATACTGCGGCATTACATATGTTGCAAGCGTCAGAATATGGAACTCATAACCCGTTATCCGTGGCTTTGCCTCCTTGCGGAAATTGCCGATTTCAGTTATAACCCCGCAAACACGGTTATGTTCTTCAACTGCTTTTCTTATCGAGGTATCCGAAGTGTCTATGCCGTATTTTTCGTGCAATGGAGTTAGAATGTGATTTTTACACTGCAGGATAAGCAAATCAACGCCGTTATCGTCTGCCTTGAGCGGAATTTCCATAAACTCATGGAAAAACTTATCGTTTCCTTCTCCCATGGTTTTAAGCAATTCCATGTTTTCAACGCAGCGGTTCATCATCGTGCATCCGTCAGGAGCGATAACGCAGTCGGCGAAGTTGAAACCGCCCTCAATAGCACGCTCCAAAAGTGCTCTCGATGTCTCACACAGGAAACTTGTCATGTAATAAGTGGCGATATCCATAGAACCGGTGTTTGGTGCGTGCAAGCGTATGCCAAAGGCACCACCCAAATTCATCAGCGGCTCCGGTGTGTTCTCGCAAACATATGCGACACAAATTTTCCCGTCTTTCTTGGCCTGACCTATGAGCTTATTGTTCGCCTCCTGCAGGAGATTCTCAAAATAGTTCAGATGCTTCAGGTCTCTCATTGTCTTATACCCCCATTCCTTGTTTATTCCTGTATTCTATCCTTCCGGATATCATATGTTAGCATTTTAACATTTTATGCATTTTATTTCAATATATTTATGCACTTTCTCCGTTTTGTATATTAACTGCACAAATTTTTGTATAATATAACTACACATCCAGACTTATGTCTGTTCAAATTACGCGTTTAAGGATGGCTGCCGGAACAAAAAAGTCAACCGTGAAATACGGTTGACTATAATCGGTTTTATAATGGTGGGATTCGTAATAATTATCGATATTGTGGTACGCTTTCCTATATCAATCCAACGTGAGATTCCAAACTGTATTTTCAGGAAAATCTTTTCCCTGATATGCTGCAATATAGCGATCTCCACTTGGTGACGCATGCCTGATCAAGGCGTCTTTTGCACCCAGAAATGAACATAAAGAGGGAATAAAATCAGAGCAATCTCCGAGCGCTTCCTTGATAAGAAGCCGGCTGTTTTCAATATAGCCGCAGGCAATGGCATGCAGACGCTGTATGCGCATATGTCATCCCGTGCGGTTTC
>CAVAPG010000044.1:8306-13368 GCA_963590435.1 bacterium | reverse complement strand
ATCGTATGGATCAGGCGCAGACACAATAATTTTTATTTTCAGGATATTAAAGCATAAACTCTTTCTGAATTTTCTAAGCCCTGAAAATCCGGCTTGTATTAACTCAGTCCAATCATTGAAAGAAAAATCGGAAAAAATTTTTGCTTTTTCCTTATTATCTGTCGGCGTATCGCTTTCTGCTACATTTTTTTGTTCCGTGCTCTTTGCGGCCTTCATTGACGGATATATTGCCAGCTTATAAAACCAGACATAAGCCGAAGCAGATAAAACTCCTTCTATAAATGAGGCATAAAATTTGAGCGGAATGAGCATTATAAATATGAGCAATATTAAAATGACGATAATTGCTGTCATTTGCATCACCCCGATGCTTTATTTTAGCTCCTCAATGCGAATTTGGTTGTCACCGACTGTATTCAGCTTTTCAATTGCATCCTCAAGCTTTTTTACGCCGTCACCGGAACTGATATCCGGAAGCTCCGGGAGTTCTTCAAGTTTGCTGACCCCCATCGTCCGCAGGAAAACATCCGTCGTACGCAGCAATGAAGGTCTGCCGGGAACATCAAGCTTTCCGCAACGCTCAATCAGTCCACGGTCAATTAGCACACCTACCGTATATGTGCTGTCAACACCTCGCACCTGATCAATATAAGCTCGTGTTACAGGCTGAAAATACGCAACGACGGCAAGCGTTTCAAGTGCCGGTTGTGAAAGCATAGGCGGTTTTCGCTGCTCAAGCGTTTTACTTATAACGGGTGCATACTCAGGAGAAGAGCACATCTGAAGTTTATTATCAAGCGTAAGTATTCGCATACCACGGCGATTAAAGCTATACTCATCGGACAGTTCTTTTGCCGCCGCAATAACTGCATCTTCAGATGCTTCAAGTATAAGTGATATACGTGCAATCGGAACAGGCTCACCTGCCGCAAAAAGAATTGCTTCAATAGCTGACTTTAAATTTTCAGTTTCCATTACTGTCCTTATTCCACTATTTTATCAAGAATTTCATTAACATTACCGCCGATAAACGAAAGCGTGTAATCGCTTTCATCTCCGGACAGTTCAACGCTTCCCATACTGCAAAGTTCAAGAATTGATATAAAAGTTGCAACAATCTCGGAACGGCTATGGCAGGATGAGTAAAGCTCTGAAAGCTTCGTTGAACCATTTTGCAGGAGACTGATCAACTCGCGGCTTTTCGTGCGCACCTCATAAACAATGCGCGACGGAGCAAGTCTATGCACAAATTCAGGCTCGGCCGGTTTACCGCCTCTGGTTATTACGGAATACAATGCTTTGAAAAGATCCGCCGGCTCATGACGATATTCATACTCTCGTTTCACAGTCGGCAAAGGCTCCGGGAGTTTTGCGTAATATAAAAGGCCTTTTTCGGAAGCTTTTTTTAACTCAGGAGTTATTTTTTGAATTGCAGAATAAATATCCTTGCATTTTAATTGCTCAAGAGAGGTCATGAGTTCTTCCAGCTCGCTAACCTCTTCTTCTCCTGCAAGTAGAGTCCGTGTTTTAATATACAGCAGATGCGAAGCCATTTGAACAAACTCGCTTGTTATCTCAAGATCCATTTGCTCCATTTGATCGAGATAATCAAGGTACTGATCGAGTATCTCTGAAATTTTGATATCCCGTATTTCTATTTTATTTTTTGAAAGCAGCATAAGAATAAGACTAAGCGGTCCATCAAAGTCTTGGAGCTCATTTTTATCCTTAACTACACTTTCCAGATGAAAAGTCGGATTAACCATAATCAATAAAACAGCATTGCCGAAATATCATATCCCCAATCGGCAAACACAAACAAAATTTTAAAAATTGAACGAGTTACAATTTGAAGCGGATTTGCTAAGACATTTGTTGCTATAAGAATTAACAAAAGCAGCATACCGTAACGTTCATAGCGCATGAGCTTATAGTAATCAGCATCGCTCATAAGGGAAAACAGCACCTTCGAACCGTCAAGCGGTGGTATAGGAATAATATTAAAAACGGCAAGTGCTATGCTGAGGTATGCCGTTATATAGGCCATGTCCAACACATCACCGAGAAACGAGTTTCCCGAAAGATTGCACGGCAGGTATACCAAACCGTAAACGAACAAAAATATACAGCAAATTAAAACATTCGCCAAAGGGCCGGCAAGGGCTGTAATAGCCATATCTCGTTTAGGGTGCTTAAAGTTGCGCATATCAACAGGCACAGGCTTTGCCCATCCGAATTTGAATGCAACCATCATAATGAGTCCGACAATATCGATGTGCTTAATCGGATTAAGCGTAAGTCTGCCCATATTTTTGGCGGTATTATCTCCAAGCCTGTATGCAACATAGCCATGGCTAAGCTCATGCAGAGTTATGCACAGAAGCGCCGGTATAACGGACATCAGAATATCAGTCAATACCGACCAATCGAGATTTTGAATTACATCAGAAAATGAATTCATATAACTTACCTTAAATGTATTTTAGCATATGTGACATGAGGACATCACGTCCACTACCCTTTTCCGCTGAAAACAGTATCAGAGGTATCGCCTCATCAAGCTCAAGCGTGAGTCTTATAAGCTCAAGATTAGGCTCAATTTCGCTCTTTTTTAATTTATCTGACTTATTTGCAACAACTACAAACGGGCGACTGGTGCTTTTAAACCACTGTGCCATGGTTATATCATCAGCAGTCGGCTTATGACGCGAATCAACAATCATTACACCAAGATCAATGAGATTATCAACGTCGAAAAACTGCTCCATGAGCTTGCCCCAACGTTCACGCTCTGACTTTGAAACTTTTGCATATCCATATCCCGGCAGATCAACAAAGTAGGCTTTTTTATCAATCAAAAAATAATTTACATGGATTGTTTTGCCCGGTGACTGCCCTACCCTCGCAAAATTTTTACGGTTAAGCAGTCTGTTTATAACTGACGATTTTCCGACATTTGATTTGCCCGAGAATACAATCTTCGGAAGTTCATCACGGATAAAATCCGCGGGTGAGGCGGCGCTTTTTATAAACTCGGCCTTATTGATGTTAAGATCAGCCATATTCACCTACTGTCTTATTTCAGGTCTGGATTTTTTACCTGCGACGGGTAAAATTACCTCAGGTTTGCTTTCTTTTTCTTTATTATTGACAAGTGCCGTTTCCAGAACCGTATCTATATTGTCGGCAAGTACGAAATTCAAGGCATTGCGCACAGTCGGATCAATCTCATCCAAGTCCGGTTCATTATCTGCTGGAATAATAACCGTGCTCACACCATTTCGGAGCGCAGCCATGGTTTTTTCCTTCAATCCGCCAATTGCCATAACTCTGCCTCGCAGACTTATCTCTCCCGTCATCGCAATATCGCTGCGAACAGGCGTACCCGTAAGTGCAGACACTATTGCTGTGCATACAGTGACTCCTGCAGACGGGCCGTCCTTTGGTACGGCGCCTTCCGGGAAATGAATATGAATATCCTTGGATTTATAAAAGTCGGTGTTTATACCGAGCTTATCGGCACGGCTTCTAATGCAGGTCATCGCAGCCTGACACGATTCTTTCATAACATCACCGAGGTTTCCCGTGAGTTCAAGCTTACCGCTTCCGTCAACAACGGCTGCTTCAACATCGAGCACTTCACCGCCAACGCTTGTCCATGCAAGCCCGCGAACGAGACCGATTTCATTGTTTTTCCTTATCTGTTCCGGCTTGAATTTAGGTGCACCGAGATACTGACTAAGCATTCTCTTTTTCAGTGACAAGCTTTTCCGCTCACCTTCTGATATGGAAACAGCTGCTTTACGGCAAATTGCGGCTATCTGACGTTCCAAATTACGAACGCCCGATTCGCGTGTGTAATAGCTGATAATCTCTCGGATAGCATCATCGCTGATTTTAAGCTGTGATGCTTTAAGCCCATGTTTTTTTCGCTGTTTCGGTATGAGATGCTGCACAGCTATGCTGAGCTTCTCCTCATCGGTGTAGCTTGAAAGCTCTATTACTTCCATACGGTCAAGAAGCGCCCTGGGTATTGTATCGATTGAATTTGCCGTAGTTATAAAGAACACATCCGACAAATCAAACGGCAATTCGAGAAAATTATCCCTAAACGTCGAATTCTGCTCGGGGTCAAGTGCTTCGAGCAGTGCCGCCGATGGATCTCCTCTGTAATCTGAACCGAGTTTATCAACCTCATCAAGCACCATTACGGGATTCATGCTTTTAGCCTGTCTGATACCGGAAATTATTCGCCCCGGCATTGCACCCACGTATGTTTTTCTGTGTCCGCGAATTTCAGCTTCGTCATGCACACCGCCAAGCGATATGCGAACACAATTGCGATTCGTTGCGCGTGCAATACTCATTGCTATACTGGTCTTGCCGGTTCCCGGAGGACCGACAAGGCAGAGAAGCGTTCCGCCCGCCTTCGGTGCAAGTTCTCTCACGGCCAGATATTCAATGACACGCTCCTTGACCTTTTCAAGGCCAAAGTGATCCTCGTCAAGGATTTTTCGTGCTTTGCTTAGATCGTGCGTTTCGTCAGTTTTTACATTCCATGGCAGTTCGAGACATGTGTCGAGATATCCGCGAATTACGGTCGCTTCAGTGGAGCCAAACGGCTGCTTAGCAAGATGAGAAACTTCCTTAAGAAGTTTTTCCTCGATATCCTGTGAGAGATTCAAATCGCGTATTTTCCGACGATATTCCCCAATGTCATCTGTTGTGTCATCTTCGCCAAGCTCCTGCTGGATTATTTTCATTTGTTCGCGCAGATAATAGTCACGTTGGCTCTGATTTACCTGTTCATTGGTTGCTTCATTAAGCTCATGCTCAATACTCATAACATTAAGCTCATGATTGAGCATTTCTATGAGCATTTCGAGTCTGCGGCAAGGATGTAATTCTTCAAGAAGCTGCTGTTTTTTGCGATAATCAAGTCGAACATTCTGCGCCGTATAATCGGCAACATAAGCCGGATCAATGCTGACAACAAGGTTCAAAACCATTTCAGGAGGCATAGAACCGGACATCTGGATATATTCATCAAACAGTCCAACTG
>CAVAPG010000044.1:0-8296 GCA_963590435.1 bacterium | reverse complement strand
GTCCAACTGTTGTTCGCATAAGTGCTTCCTGTTTGGCTTCGATTGTCCTTACATCTTTATCGGGAATCTCCTCGATTTGCCCATAAAAATAGGGCTGATCGGAGATCATCTTACTGATCTTTCCGCGGTAGACGCCCTCTGCCATGACCTTGCAGAGCTTACCGCCCGGCTGACGCACCATTTGACGGATGCGGCATACAACACCGTACTCATACAAATCGTCTGCACTCGGGACGTCAACCGTTATGTCCTTCTGTGCCACAAGGAATATTTCCTGATCGTTGCTTTGCGCATAATTAAGAGCCGCAAGCGATATCGGACGTTCTACATCGAAGCTCATAAGCATATCCGGAAATATATTAAGTCCTCTGAGCGGCAATATCGCCATGGCCTTTAAATCTAAACTGTTTTTGTTCATATGCAAACCTCCTTATGAGGGTTAAAAACATAGCAAGACAGGGCAAAGCCCCGTCTTGCCGTGCTGTTATCATTTACGTATTACGTCGGGGCCGGTTCCGTTTTTAACGCAGTCGGCAGTGACAATTATTTTATCAATATCATGCTCGGAAGGTACCGTATACATGATGTCGGTCATAATGTTTTCCATTACGCTTCTCAAGCCTCTGGCACCAATTTTCATCTCAATAGCCTTGTCTGCGACAGCCTCAAGGGCCTCTTTTTCATAAACAAGCTTCACGCCATCGTATTCCATCAAAGCTTCATATTGCTTTGTCATCGCATTTTTGGGTTCGGTAAGTATTCGAACAAGGTCTTCGCGTTTGAGTGATGACAAAGGAGCGATTACGGGGAGTCTGCCGATAAGCTCGGGTATTATTCCGAACTTAAGCAAATCATGCTGCTGCGCCTGCTTCAGCAACTCTCCTACATCCCTGTCGGTTGAGCTCTTAATATCTGCACCAAAGCCCATGCTTTTTTTCTCGGTGCGTTTTTCTATTATCTTATCAAGTCCGTCGAATGCTCCGCCGCAGATGAAAAGTATATTGGTTGTGTCGACCTTTATAAACTCCTGATGCGGATGTTTGCGTCCTCCCTGCGGAGGCACGTTGGCAATTGTTCCTTCGAGGAGTTTAAGAAGTGCCTGCTGTACTCCTTCTCCGGAAACATCACGGGTTATAGATGTGTTTTCGCTCTTTCTGGCAATTTTATCTATTTCATCAATGTAGATTATGCCTTTTTCAGCGCGTTCTACATTAAAATCCGCCGCCTGCAGAAGTCTGAGAAGAATATTCTCTACATCTTCGCCGACGTAGCCGGCTTCGGTTAGAGTAGTAGCATCGGCAATTGCAAACGGAACATTGAGCATTTTTGCAAGTGACTGAGCAAAGAGCGTTTTGCCGCTGCCGGTCGGACCTATGAGTAAAATATTGCTTTTTTGAAGTTCGACGTCGTTATCGCCGGCAAAAAGAATGCGCTTATAATGATTGTATACTGCAACAGACAGCACTATTTTTGCTCTTTCCTGGCCAATTATATATGCGTCAAGCCTCTTTTTTATCTCGGAAGGCTTGGGAAGATCTTCAAAGCGCAGTCTGTTTCCCTGACTGTCGTGTACAGGAACCTGCTCATCTTCAGCAATGATACTCATGCACAGATTGACGCATTCATCGCAGATATATGCACCGTTTCCGGCAATCAATCTGCCGGTTTGAGCCTGATTTTTTCCGCAGAATGAGCAGCGAATGCTCTTTCTGTCGTCTGTTCTTGCCATAAAGTTACCTCAAGAAATGATGTAATATGGGGGAACACAGGTTCCCCCATAAAGTTTTAGATTAGCGTTTGGTTATTACCTTGTCTATAAGGCCGTACTCGAAAGCCTCCTGTGCCGACATAAAATGATCTCGTTCACAATCAGCCTCGACAACCGATACATCTTTGCCTGTATTTTCGGCAAGAATTCTGTTGAGATTCTTTTTAATCTTAAGAATCTGTTCTGCCTGTATCTGAATATCTGTACACTGTCCCTTGCTTCCGCCGGAAGGCTGGTGGATCATTATTTCGGAATTTGGAAGGGCAAGGCGTTTGCCTTTTGCGCCGCTTGAGAGCAGAAAAGCACCCATTGAAGCGGCCATTCCGATGCAGATAGTGGAGACATCCGGCTTTATATACTGCATGGTATCATAAATTGCCATGCCGGATGTGACGCTTCCGCCTGGGCTGTTAATATAAAACTGTATATCTTTATCGGGATCTTGAGCCTCGAGATATAAGAGCTGAGCAACAATAAGGCTCGCGGTTGTATCATTTACTTCCTCAGAAAGCATAATTATGCGATCATTGAGTAGTCTTGAGAAAATATCATACGAGCGCTCGCCTCGGCTCGTTTGTTCAACAACATACGGAACTAAGCTCATTTTTTGTCTCCTTTCATTTACTGTAAAACTGGAGATCATGCGGCCTGTTATTCAGCCTCTTTCTCCTCAGCTTTCTCTGCCGGAGCTTCTTCAGTTGCAGACTCAATAACTATCTTTGTGGCCTTTTCCTTCTTAAATTCGTTTTTAATGTACTCTTCTCCGAAGTACTTGCGAATCTGGTCCGGCTCGGCACCTACTGTCTCGGCGGCACCCTTAATGTAGTCTTCAAGCTCTTCGTCAGTTACTTCAATATTCTCCGCTTCAACAATTGCAGTCAGGAGAAGCTCCTGCTTTACCTGATATTCTGCAGCAGGACGAATAGTAGTATTTACTGCCTCATCATCAAGACCCATCATTTTTTTGATATCATCAGTGCTCATCTTCGGGTCTGTAAGGCCGAAGTTTGCAGCATAGCCGTGGATAAGCTCATCAATTTTTTCCTGCAGCATGCTTTCGGGGACTTCAACTGTCATATTATCGCAGGCTTTGGTCATAATTGCGGTACGGAATTTTGCATTCATCTGCTCATCCATTACGCGCTCCATATCCTTGCGGGTATCTGCTCTGTACTCCTCAACGGTATTAAACTCGGAAACATCCTGAACGAAATCATCATCGAGCTCGGGAAGCTCGGTCATGGAAAGACCGTTAAGCTTGACTTTAAAGACAACATCCTTACCGGCAAGTTCTGCTGCGTAATCCTCTGGGAAAGTGATGTTAATGTCCTTTTCATCGCCGATATTCATGCCGACTATCTGCTCCTCAAAACCGGGAACAAATGTGTTTGAGCCGAGCTCAAGCTCATAGCCCTCTGCCGTACCGCCTTCAAAAGCAACACCGTCAAGCGTACCTTCAAAGTCGATGTCGGCTGTATCGCCCATCTGTGCCTCACGATCAAGATCGATAACGCGGCCGTTGCGTTTACGCACGCTGTCAATCTGACCGTCAACATCTTCATCTGTAATAACATAGGTTTCCTTTACTGCGCTGAGGTTTTTATACTCACCCAGTGTTACCTCGGGATAAAGCTCAACATCAAAGGTCAGAGTGAGAACCTTGTCATCAGACAAATCCATATTTGAAACAGCAGGCTTTCCGATAATATTCAAGCCGCAGTTATCATATCCGTGTTCATAAGCGGGTGCAACGAGGTCATCAATTGCATCCTGATAGAAAACATCATGACCGTACATGCCTTCAACAACAGCGCGGGGAGCCTTGCCCTTTCTGAATCCGGGAATCGAGATGCTGCCCTTATTCTTATTAAAAGCTTTATTTACGGCTGCGTCGAATTCCTTAGCATCGATCTCAACCTGAAAGCTCGCGGCTTTGGAATCTTTCTTTTCTACATTCTTGACTAACATTTATATATTCCTCCTAATGCAATTCACATAGACCAAAACATAATAACAGATATTCCGGTCAAAAGCAATTATTTTCTTTAAATACGTTGATTTTAGGCAAAACAGTTATATTAAATTAGCTTTACCGGCTTAAATTTAACATGATCGGCTGAAACGAGCATGAAATCCGTCCCTGAAAGAGTTCCGTTAAATGCATACTGACATCCGATTCCGTGAATATGGCCATAACAACAACGCTTGACATTATATCTGCTCAGCAATTCCAAAAGTTCGTTGCATGTGTAATTCATATATTTCGGAGGATAATGCAGAAATGCATATATATTGTCGCTCTTTGCGGCTTTCAGAGAGGCCTCGAGGCGCATCACTTCACGATTCATTATTTTCTTATCGTGCTCCGCTCCCTTGCTTTCCTCATAAAACCAGCCTCGCGTACCGCATAGCGAAATTCCGTTGTACTCGAAACTTGAATTGTGCATAACATCTATTGTTTTTATTCCGTTAAGCTCAAAAAAGCTGCGGGCTTTTGCGGCCGTTGACCACCAGTAGTCATGATTTCCCTTGATAATAATCTTCCGTCCGGGCAGAGCATCAATGAATTTAAAATCAGGCAGAGCTTCCTGCATTGACATTCCCCAGCTTATATCGCCGCACAGCACGGTCATATCGTCATTGTTAAGCTCAGAAAAGCCATCGTTTAATTTTTGTATGTAATTCTCCCATCGGCCGCCGAATACATCCATAGGTTTATTCGTCCCCAGGGAGAGGTGCAGATCTCCGATTGCGTATAAAGACATACGACCTCCGCTTACTCAAGAAACTCGGCAACCGTTTTTATCATATCATGTTTGTCGACGACAAGATTAAAACGCTTCTCTCTCTTATCAAGTCCGAAAAGCGGCTTAGGAATCGGCGTTCCAGTGGCTTCGGAAAGTTTTTCGATAAGCTCGGTTCCCGGAGCATTGCTTCCCTTTCCTATTGCATTGAGTACGCTGTCACAGAACTTATACGGGCTTGCAGTTGAAACGACCACTGTAGGAACCGTAGATTTTTCTTCTGCGCGATAATCTTTGAGCTTTTTATAAGCAACTGCCGTATGCGTATCCATGAGATATCCGTATTGCGTGTAGACATCATTAATTGACTTTTTGGTATCTTCGTCAGAGCAATATCCGCCGATAAAATGTTCACTTATAACCGACTTAATATTATCTGAAACCTCATAACGGCCACTTTTTGAAAGCTGCGACATATATTCCGTGACCTCAACATCGTTGCTGCAGACAGAATAAAGCAGTCTCTCAAGGTTGCTTGAAACAAGAATATCCATAGACGGAGATATAGTTGTGTAAAATGTCCGGTTGCGGTCATAAATGCCATGGGCAAAGAAGTCAGCTAGGACATTGTTCTGGTTTGATGCACAGATAAGCTTGCCTACGGGCAGACCCATATTTTTTGCGTACCAACACGCAAGAATGTTGCCGAAGTTTCCGGTTG
This sequence comes from bacterium, assembly GCA_963590435.1. Lineage (GTDB taxonomy): Bacteria > Bacillota > Clostridia > Oscillospirales > Oscillospiraceae > F23-B02. Next base: position 3,063 of record CAVAPG010000044.1, on the reverse strand, counting down.
GGACTACGAAATCAAGCTTATCTCCATATTTTATATATCCCGAATTTGCATAGTCACAGTAAGCCGAGAAATAATATACAATCTGCGGCAGGAGTCTGCCCCAGTTAATGGAGTTTGCAGAGGAAAGGAACCAGCCTTTTTCACTGATTTTTGAAGCAAAGTCTACATCACCGAATATCTGCTTAACGCCGGTCTGTGCATCGTCAAAGTTTCCGCGCACGGCAGCAACTCCGACATTGCTTCCGGTCTGGGTTTCCATTTGAAGTTGCTGGACGTCGGAAACTCCGTTATGCGGATAAAAAACAAGTATCTTTGTATTTTCAACATCGGCGAATCCCTCAAGAGCTGCCTTGCCTGTATCACCGCTTGTTGCAACAAGAATGCAAACGCTGCGCTTCTCTCCGCATTTTTTCAGCGAAGCTGTCAGCAAATGCGGAAGCATCTGAAGCGCCATATCCTTGAATGCACATGTCGGGCCATGCCATAGTTCGAGGACTGCAGTATTGCTATCAAGAAAATGTACGGGCGCGGTATCTTTGGTGTCGAAATTATCACCATATGCCTTGGACACCATGGATTTGAGTTCATCCTCGGTAAATTCATCAAGAAAGAGCTTCATTATTTTGCATGCTCTGCCGCGATAATCGCATCTGCCGAGTTCTTTTACATCTTCAATTGTCAGTTGCGGCAAAATTTCCGGAACATATAAACCACCGTCCGGTGCAAGCCCATGCGATATTGCCTGAGCAGCAGTAACCTTTTCTTTTGAGTTTCTTGTGCTGAAATACAGCATATCGGATCACCCTTCCGTTTAAAATGCATTTTTAATATGATTTATGGTTAATTTTTTTGATTTAATACCCTCGGGTGCATAAATCTCGATAACATCAAACCGAGGCTGAAGATCCGTTTCGTGACCTTGAAGCCACAGCTGAGCGGCCATAATAATTCGCCGTTGCTTTGCTTCACTTACGAATTCGCGCGCTTCACCGTAGATATTATTTTTTCTGAGTTTTACCTCAGCGAAAACTATATAATTATGTTTTTTTGCTATTATATCAATTTCGCCCTGCCTGTATCTGCAGTTTGTATCAATGATTTTATACCCGTGTAAACGCAAATAGTTTGCGGCCTTGCGTTCACCAAACGCTCCTGATTTTTCTTCCGCCATCAGTGCATCTTCCTTAAAAAACTCGGACGATGTATCTCACACGGTCCGTATTGACGAAGCTTTTCATAATGAAGCTTTGTTCCGTAGCCTTTGTGCCTGTCAAATGCATACTCCGGGTATTTTTCGGACATTAAGAGCATATATCGGTCTCTGCTGACTTTCGCAAGTATCGACGCAGCGGCAATATCTGCGCATTTCGCATCGCCTTTGACAACACATCTGCTTGGCATTTTGATTGCGCTGTTACGATTTCCGTCAATCAGTGCAAGCGATGGTTTTTCCGAAAGCTGTTCGATTGCTCTGTTCATTGCAAGCATTGCCGCATTTAAGATATTGAGTTGTTCAATCTCTTCAACGGTTGCGCTGGCAATACCGAAACTTATCGATTCGGAACAAATGACGTCAAACAGGGCTTCCCTTTTCTTCTCGCTTAATTTTTTTGAATCATTTAAACCCACTATCTCGATATTTCTCGGCAGTATGACCGCTGCAGCATAAACAGGTCCGGCAAGCGGTCCGCGGCCGGCTTCGTCTACTCCGCAGATAAGCCTTTCTCCGCTGTCGTATATTTCGTTTTCAAGCGTCCATAGTTCGCTCATAACGGCTTCTCCAAACTGATTCTGCCGAGCTTTCCGTCATGATACTCACCGAGCAGTGTGTTTGCCATGCGCTCGATGTCATATTCGCCTTTGGAAACGAGAAAACCTCTTTTTTTTGCCGCTTCCTCAAGCAGTTCATATCCGTTTGCATTTGCATCGGGTTCAAATTTATATCTTGCTTTGATAGCTTCGGGATACATTTCCCGCAATCTTAGAATAAAATTTGCGGCAAGTGTTTCCTTATCCAACACATCAGACTTTATGGCATTTGTTATGGCGAGCATCTCGCCAACTTCCTGTGAATCAAATTTGGGCCAAAGTATCCCCGGAGTGTCGAGCAGATCAAGGCCTTTGTCGATATTTATCCACTGCTTTCCTCGTGTGACCCCCGGTTTATCGCCTGCAACAGCCGCCTTGCGTTTGGCAACCTTATTTATGAATGTCGACTTACCGACATTGGGTATGCCGAGAATCATAACGCGCATAGGTCTGTTAATCTGACCTTTTGATGCATAATAATCGATTTTGTTTTTGAGAAGCTCACGAAGAGACGGAACAAAGCCGTTTATTCCCTTACCCGTTTTTGCGTCTGTCTCAAGGATTTTTATTCCCTGATTTTCAAAATACTCATGCCATTGTGCCGTAATATTCGGATCTGCCAAATCAATTCGATTTAATATTATAAGTCTCGGCTTCCCGGCCGCCAAGCGATCTATATCGGGATTTCGGCTTGCATTCGGAATGCGGGCATCGAGGATTTCACACACGGCATCTACCTGCTTTATGCTGTCCTCAATCATGCGTTGAGCTTTGGTCATGTGACCGGGGAACCACTGGATATTCATTTTTTCGTAGTTTACGCCGCTCATATTACTCACCGTCCGGCACACCGATGGAATCAAGCGGAAAAACCCTCAGCAGGACCTTGCCGACTATAAGACGTTCATCAACCATTCCAATCTCAGCTCTGCGGCTGTCAGAAGATTTATTCCTATTATCGCCCATAACAAACACGCAGCCTTCCGGAACGGTTTGCGCACCTGTAAAATCAAGCTGATTTCTCGTCGGCTCAGCTATATATGGCTCATCGAGGAGCTCGCCGTCAACATACACTCTGCCCCGCTCAAAATCAATTTCAACGGTCTGACCCTCAGTGGCAATAACACGCTTGACAAGGGCTTCGGATTTATATTCATCCTTACGGAAAATTATAATATCACCCTGTTTTGGCTTATAGAACAAATCCGATACAATAAGCTTATCACCATTTGTAAGGGTAGGGTTCATTGAGTC
>CAVAPG010000043.1:2914-13432 GCA_963590435.1 bacterium | reverse complement strand
AAAATGTTGGGCGCAGCCTATCCTTTTCGGACGGTTACCCCAACATTTAGTTTATATCCTCAAAAACAAATATTAAGCTCAAGGGGCGGCACCTTTTTTTGGTGTCGCCCCTCTATCAAAACATCGGGCATAGCAAATCGATGTTCTGAATTCTGACTGTATCCGATTCGCATTTTTCAGACAGGATTCATACTGCGGACAATGTATGTGATGTCCTTGGTTAGGTTGCTGTCTTTATCGGAATATATTGTGTAATTAATTTCAAAATAGCCGCCGGTGGGATTTCCGTCCGTATCTGTGCCCTTTGCCGTATATGTGAGCTTGAAGCTGCTTATCTTGAGGTCAGGGTACGCGCCGGTGTTGACAAGCTCGACTGCGTTGCTGTCGCCGAGATTTTTTATTCTCAGGACGCCGTCATCCGAAACCGTAAAGTACGCATCTCTGACAGCATATTCATAGTTTGTGAAAACAAAATCCACATTGGCGACCTTTGTCCCCGACGAATCGGTGAAATACCCGCTGACGGTTTCGCCCTTATCGGTGAGATTATCGGAATATCGGAGAATGTCAGCCAAAGATGTATTCACAATATTCGCCATTGATGCGCTGTTCGACTCAAACTTTGCCTCATCGTAGATATTTAGCGCTGAGTCCATGCAGGTTCCGATTCCGAGGACGAGGAAAACAAGAATCAGAATAGTCACGAGCATTTCTATGAGAGTAAGGCCGCTCTTTGAAGCAAGTTTCTTCATGACGCATCGTCCTCCGCTGTCGAATCCGAATCAAGATAATAAGCATACAAAGCGTCGCTGTTATTCGGCTCCTGACATATGTACACATCATCCTGCGCAACAGGATCATTGCCGTAGTAGAATGTGACTCTGCCGGAGGTTGATTCGGTCTTCTCCGCTTTTTCGACATATACCATCTGTTCCCGGTATTCCTTATCGGCAGTCTTTGCAGTGCGGTTAATATCGGCGGCGGCGGAGATCATGCTGAGCAGTGCAATGGATGAGAGCGTGAAAACAAGGATTGCCGCAATGGACTCGACAAGCGTCTCACCTGCCCTGCCCTTCAGCTTTTTTATAATCTTTCTCATGATGCCGCCCCCTTCAGTATCTCAGGTGCATCCCAGCTTATCGTCTGCGTTGTCGTGGTAGTTTCGATAACTTTCAGTTCATTGGCTTTTGAGCCTTGGCTCTGCTCCTGCGCCGTAACTGACTTCGGGGTACTGACGCTTGCATACATTCTCAAGCTCAGCTGAGAATCCTCGCCGAAGCTGACGCAGAATGAATACGGAGACGAGGCGTTTGAGCTGTCATCCGAGGAGGTTTTTTTAGCAGTTCCCACGCAGCCGACCGTTGCCTCGAAGCTTGACGGCTTTTCGCTGCTGCTGCCGGTGCCGGTCGAGCTGAGATCAATTGTCAGCGTAACCGTAGGGCTTTGATTCTTGCCTGCCTGCTCAGAATAGATTGAAAACCGCGAAGGCCTTGTTATCGTCGTGTCTTCGCCCTCGTCTGCCGGAATGGTGAAGCCGCTTATTATGTCCTGCGTATAGCAGTCTTGCAAATCGTTTTCCTCGATATAACGCATAATTGCACTTTCGAAGAGAATGCGCTGAAGCTGCGTTTTGATGCTTCCGTCTATGGTGAAGGTTACGGTTTGGGCTGTGCTTTCATCTGTCGCCGTCCGGACGCCGCCGTCCCCGACAGCATATGTCGTCGTTTTAATCTCATTAGTTTGGATTACTATGCTCGGATTTGACATCTGCAGCTCATCGGACAGCAGCGTTGCCGCGCTTCGCTGATTGAGATATTCCTGCTGATCGGTTTTGAGCGAGGCAATCCTGCCGCCGTTGGCAGTTGCGGCGGCAAGCACCGCACTGCCGACCATTGCGGCGAACAGCATGAACACAAGGGCTATAATCAGCGAGGCACCCCTGCCGCTGAGCAGTTTTTCTTTAATTTTCATAAGGTGCCTCCCTTATCACTTGATGGACTGATTGCAGTTTGCGTATGTGAATGTACCTCTGTAATACTGCGTAGTGTTTACTTGGTAGGCAAGGAGGTTGTATTCTTTATTGTCTACCTTCCCCGTTCCAATCATTTGATTCTGACCTATCTTCAGGTTAACATACCCTTTGCCAATGCCCAAAAAGCCACTAATATACGAGGATATTGAATAATTGTTACCCGAAAATGATCCAAGTGGTTCATTTTCAATATCTTTAATCGTTTTAACCAAGCTATATTGCCTATTGTCACCTGTTGCATCTGGTCTGGAGAGGTAGTGACCAAGCACACTCATAAAATATTTTTGATTGTTGGATATAGTCCAAATCGATTTGTAATAGCTCGATGATGTATCCTCGTTATTAAATGACGAATTCAAAATCGGTGTTATTTCAACTGAACTTAGAGAGCCTAAATTAGTTTCAGTGCCTCCGTTTTCATACATCGCATACTTGACGCTATCAACCTCACCTACAATTAAATACTTTCCTCCATCAGTAATGGAGTTTGTTTGTTTAATTGTATATTCTTCAAATGTACTCTGTCCACTGAGCGTATAGAACCACGCGTCGGTCGTAATTTCCTGCTTCTTCATCTCCGTGCCGGATTTGTATGTGCAGTTATTAAGCTGGGCAAGGAAGCTTGAATAATTCGATGTCGAAGTATTCTTAGTGACAGCCGTACCGTTTACGATATAACTGCCGCTTGTATAGGTCTTTACATTTGTCAGGTTGCCTGTCAATTGCGCTTTTGCGACATACCAGTTTGCTCCACAAGTCGCGCTATGCTTTTCAATGCTGCCGAGGAAGTGGAATTCGCCGTTTCCGGTGCCGGAGCAGTCGGTGAATGTGCCGCTCTTGACATAGCCGACGAACTTGCCGACATTTGCGTATCCGGACGGACTGTCATATCCTGTCGCCGTTGTGCTGCCCTTCGTCCAGCCACCGCTGATTTCGACATTTGCCGTTACATTACTATAGCTTGCGTTTCCGTCCGCGTAGCCGACCGCGCCGCCGACATAGACATTTGTCGTGTTGCCCACAACACTTATCTTGCCGCTTACCTCCGTCTTATCAGTCGTACCGCTCATTTTGCCGCCGCTGACATTGCCGACGACTCCACCGAGCTTCACAGTGTTTGTGACCGTGAAGTTTTCAGGAGTTTTAATTTCGCCGAGGCTGATATCGCCTGTCATGGTCGGTGCTGTTATCGTCCCGGAGCTGTCGCCGATCAGACCGCCCAGTTTGAGCTCGAGCGATGCCTTGTTATCGGTGTAACCTTCGGCTTTGTCGTCATCATTTGTAGCTATGCATACGGGCATGTACTCAATATCTGCCGTAACGCTGCTGTAGGTGACTTTGCCATCGTCGCCGTTGCTGCCGACAAGTCCGCCGATGCAGAGCTTTAGTGCCTTGTCGCTGAGTGTGGTCTTTGATGCATCGATATCAAAGCTGTTATAGATTATTTTGCCATCGTCATCGGTTCTGACTGCGCCGTTTTCGTCCTTCTGCGCGGTCACAGTTACGGACGCTTTATCTATTGTGCCGAAGTTTTCGCCGACAAGTCCGCCGATTATGAACTGCGTATTGTCATAGCCTGTGACGCTTACGGTAATCTTCGGGTCTACAAGTGAAGCATTGGTAACCGTGCTGTCCTTATCAACGGAGTTTGCAAGAGCACCGACTGCAAGCTTGCTTACTTCTTCGTCCGAATCGGTTTTTTCGGGAGCATTAACAGTAAGGTTTGCGTTCTTAATTGTTACATTCTGTACACTTGCCTTCACGAGGTCACCGAAGATGCCGCCGGAGAGCGTTCCGTCCACGGTGATGCTCTTATCGCTGCCGTTGTAGCTGAGTTCTTCAAACGAAGTTATACTCGGCTGGGTGCTTACAGTGAAGCTATGAGTCTGCGTAAAGCCCTCTGCCGCGCTCGGTGTGCCGCAATCCTTAATATCAGACGGAATAAGCTCTTTCGTCATGTTATTAAACTGCGCGGCAGTGCGAATTTCGTAGGTTTTTGCCGTTGTTGACTGCTCGTCTGTCCAATTTTCGTAGATTGCGTTTGCAAACGCCGGAACGATGAGACTCTTTACATTATCAAGGCCGATTATCGTCACTGCCTGCATGCTTGCGGCGTCCTTCGTATCGGGGATGATTGCAAATCTGTAGTCATTGAGGAACTGCTCAGCATCCGCAGAGCTATTGCCGCACATAAGATCATCGAGATTATCAGCTTTTACTTTGAGCTCTTTATACTTAGTTCCAATATCTCCTGTGCCCTCGATGACTATCTGGTTGGGGTTGTGATAGAACAAAGCATAACCCGTCTCGGTGATGGTCTTGCTGTCTGAGCTGTCGAGGTTATCAAGTGAATAATGCTTCGTTCCTTCGGCGATGTAGGACACATCAACAAGCTTCATGCCCATTGAGCCATCGCCGTACTTTTCGTAATAGACGATGCCATAGGAATACCCGGTAGGATTTACCCAGTCGCCGTAATGTGAGCGAAGCGTCGGATATGCATAGCTTGCCGGGCGCAGATCGCTGAACGGATAGGAGTCATTCTTTCCGGCAAGCGACCAGATGTTTCTGCTGTCCTCCGGGCAAAGTTCCTCGGGTGTAAGCGATGCAAGCTCATCATAGCTCATCTTGACTGCTGCATCGTTTCCCTTGACAACGGTTACAGGCTTTTCATCTTCCTCCTTGGGACTGAGCGGAGCGAAATAGCATGCATAATAATGCGTGTTGCCGTCTGCATCCGTTGCGGTATTGTCAGTAGAACCGTTTAAGTACCATGCGTAGCAGTTTGATACGGTGCCGCTGTTGCTTGCCGTGAAGGCATAGCCATTTTCTCCGACATCGGCATTTGCCATACAGCCGGTTATCGCGCCGCCATTGACGCTCGCAGCGAAGCCTGCGGAGGCTGCAGTTCCGCTTATTGTGCCAAGTGCAGTGGAGTTATTGACCACGCCGCTGACATTGACGGCGAAGCCTGCCGCATTATTGCCGCTTATAGTGAGCTTTGAGAGAGCACTTGCTCTGTAAGCTTCTGCCAGGCTTGCACTGCTGCGGTCAACCGGGCTTACATAGCAGTTGGAAACCTGCGCATTTGAATCATCCGACTGCGCTACGGTTATCGCAAAGCCTGCGGCGTTGCCGTTCTTTGCCGTGATTGAGCCTGTGCCGCACACATCGCATTTATCAACGAGATATTTTGATTCAAGCGTGAAGCCTGCGGCATTGTTTGCCGCGCTTATCGTGCCGCCGTTGAGGGCAACCTTGATATTCTTGGTAGTTCCTCCGGTAATGCTGCTTATCGCACCGACTGCTGTGTCCGTGCCGGTGATGCTGCCGCTGAGGTTAAGTGTAATATCACTGAGAGAAGCACTGTCAGCCGTGCCGATGATGCCCGACGCTGTTTTTGCACTTATGCCTGCAGTGGAGGCACTTTCGGTTCCTTCAGCTGCAACGGGAGCGACATTAATCGTAATGTTTTTAATCGTACCGCTTGAAACATTCGCGGCGAAGCCTGCGGCGCTTTCATTCGCGCTGACGGTTCCGTTTACTGTGACTGTTACGGTATCTGCGCCGGCAGTGTTCATGGAGCCTGCAAAGGCACCGACTGAATCATCGCCCGTGATGTTTGCCGCTGTGATGCTTACATTATTAATTTTAGAGTCTTTGCTTGCAGTGCCAACAAAACCGCCGGCGTTGGTCGCCTCAAGCTTCAGCTCGCCGCCTATGTTCGCCGTGCAGTTTGCAATCGTTCCGGAGTTTATGCCGACAAATCCGCCGGAGTTCTCGCCTGCCTTGACGCTTGCACCGGCAGGTGCGGTCAGGTCACAATTTTTAAGTGTGCCGGAGTTTATACCGACGAGCAGACCTGCCGTCGTCTTTGCAGTTACGCTTGCGGGGCTTTCAATCCTTGCATCGACATTATCAACTGTGCCTTTATTTTCGACTGCAAGCAGACCGACTGTTTCTGTGCTGTTATTTCCAAAGGCTGCCGAGCAGCTTACGATGAGGTCGGAAACCGTGCCGGACTCGTCAATGACGCTGAATATCGGACTGCTAAAGCCGCTTACGGTTTTTTCCGAGCCACTGTAGCTTGCGCTGAACGATGCAATGCTTGTGTTTTTCTGCGCGGCGCTTACAATTGCCGATCTGTTCGCTTCAGCGTAACTTGATGCTGTGTAAGCCGAGGCGTCTATATTAACCTGCTGAACAAATTTGAAGTCCTTGTTCTGAACATATGCCGACATACTGTCGCTGCCGAGGTTGGCAAGCTGTCTTGCGCTTCGGATGTAAACAGTGTTGTTTTTAGGCGCAGTCAGTTCTACGGCATTATACTTGGCAGTTGAGCCTTCAACTCCGTCATCGACGGGGTTAAGCTGCGAGATTGCCACATTGGGGTTAAAGTACATCGTGTAGGTTTCGCTGTTTACGGTTGCTTTTACCTTTGTGTAATACCCGTCTGAGCTTATGTTCTTGAGTGCATCCGCCGACAGGCGATGGACATAGTAAACCGATGTATCGCTCGTGTATGTTGCCGTGTAATTCTCTCCGTCAATTGTGGAAACCTTAACTCCGTTGACTGTTACATTTATTTCATCATCCGCCGCCGAGGTAAGGATTGCATATCCGTCAGAGACAACCTGCTCATCTCTGAGGGTAGATGTTGCGTCACGGTCGAAATAATAGCCGTAGCTGCCGTCAGCATACTGTTCGTAGTAGGCAAGACCGCAGGCAAGGATTCTTGACGGCCAGCGTCCATAATAGTCAAGGCCCGTGAGCTTTGAGAAAGGATACGCATTTTGCGTAGAAGTCAAATCGTAGGAGTGAGTCGTTTCCTTGCTTCCGCCTGCCTCCCAGCCCTTGGAGAAGCCTTCTTTGTAAAGTTCTTCATATATGTCTGCAAGACTGCTCAGGTCGTTGGCGTAGTAGGTCTTGTAATTATCTTTACTTATACTGCTGTCATTATGCCCATCAGTTCGCGCGCTCTGATTCAATATGAGACGTGCCAGGCCTCCATAACGTGCAACGCCCAACGCATCAAGAGGCACATCGATTCCGTACCTAGGCCCCGTATAATCATATAGCCATCCATTATACGACACTTCTTTATTTACCCAATCGCCGAAATACACGCCGCCAAAATTAAACGGTTTGGCGTTGTAAGTTGTTGTGTCATCTTTATCACTGCCGGAAAACGCGTCTATAATCGCCTGAATAGTTCCTGATACATTTTGCGTCTTAATTAACTCAATTTGACCTGTTATCCATGTAGAATCATTCTGCATTCCGGTCAGATTTTTAAGCTGTGCGTATGACACAGGTGCAGCGCAGGAGTTTGACTGAATTGTCATTGTTGCTTCTTCTGTATCGTTATCGGACTTGGTGACAACATACTGGCTTATATAATAGCTGTCTTTGAAGATAAAGCTCTCATATGGCAGACGTTGAATGCTGCCGTCAGTGTTAGGCGTCTGATCATACCACCACGGAGCATAGGAGACATAATAGTTGCCCGTCCAGTACTTCAACGTACCGCTGAAGCCGTCATTTTTTATGCGGGCATTTGCTCCGGAAAAGTTTTCCGCATTTACCGCAGTATCGCCGTTTTTGATTTTTGCAAGGCCGACAGCGTAGCAGTTCTGGAAAACGGTTCTCTGTGCGACCGAGATGCTATTGTTATTGTACTCATCATTGCCGTAGGCGCGCGTCTCCTCATAACTCATAATGCCGACAAAGCCGCCTGTTCCTTTGGAACTCACCGATGAGCTTGAGCTGCTCGTCCCGATGACATCTCCGGAGGCAAAGCAGTTTGTATATCTTACGCCGTGGCTTGTTCCGACGAAGCCGCCAGCGCCCCAGCTCGTGCGTCCGTTATACAGGAGATCTACGACATTCTTTGTACCGAGCCAACTTGAAAACTTTTCTGCAAGGCTTGTAATTGCGCCGCCAACGCTCCAGTTATTGGATACATACACATTGTCCGCAATTACATCGCCGGAGGCATAGCAGTTATAGAAATTGGATATTTCCGCATTGCCGACAAGACCGCCGACGCCGTTTGTGTAGCCATAATGTTTGGCTAAGGTTCCTGTGCCTGCCGTATCTCTCATATGGCCGCTTACGGGGACGGCCGCAAAACAGTTTGAAAAAGCGAGGGTGCTCGTATCATTCGTGAGCTCGCCGCTTACGGTGCGGTGGCTCTTTGAATAACCGACCAAACCGCCGACAGCGCCGCTGCCTTTAACGCCGTAGCAGCCGTCAGCTACATCATATGCCGCCTGTTTTATAGCGCCGGAATAGAGCTTATTTGATTTATATGTTTCGGCTGTAGTATCGATATAAGTGCTGCAATTTGTCAGCAACGTGTTATATCCGGCGGCACCGACGAGTGCGCCGGTGGCGGGGTTGTTATTGCCGACGAAAGCTCCGCCGACGACAACAGGGTTAACAACGCTCAGTGAATCAATGGTCGTGTTGACATATCCGAAAAGGCCCGTGAACGCATCGTTGTTGCTCGATTTAGTGCTCAGAGCATAGTAGCTGCCTGTAAGGCTGTAACCGGCCTGTGCATTTATATTAATGTTCAGAACCTTATGGCCGTTGCCGGAGACCGTCGCATGAACTGTGTCCGTATCCAGCTCGTCTGTAAGCGTAGGGACGTCGCTGTCCTGGTATATATCTATACCGGTCTTTTTTGATATCCAGTTTTTAATTTTCTGCCACAGTCCGTCAGAGTCCTTCGGATAGACAAACTGGGCCGTACCGAAAAGATTATCGTTATGGATAGGGACGAAATACGGCAGGGCGCGGGCAGGTGACTCAACTGTGTCATTTTTGTATGTGCCGCCGCTTGCGTACTTACTATTATAATATGTAACCGTAGTGTTCCAGTCGATATCAGAAGCGAAGGACACGGTTTTTACATTTTTCGCAATTTCCGATGCAACGGCGTTGAGGTTCTGCAGGTTTCGGCCGTTTTTAAGGGTGATGACATATTTGCTGCTGTCGCTCGCACTTTGAACAAGCGAATCAAACATGGGGTTAACATTTGAGAGAGTTTCGGCATGGATGTTGACAGAGCCTTTGTTCGCCGAGGGGGTGAATGTTATCTGCGCGGAAAGCTCTACATTTTCACCGGGATATATATTGAATGTGTGGCCGCTTGTGATGCTCGTGAGGCTCTGCTTGCTGGTTTCGGTTTCATTTGTCAGCGAAGCGGCGACAACACTTGCAAACTTTGCACTTGACGACGTGGACACTGTGTCGTCATTATCACCGAAGTTTGCAAAACTCGAAGTATCCGCAAGGCTGTCGAGCGTGTAGCTTATTTCCACCTTGCCATCGTTGATTTTATAGCTTCCCGGGTCATTCTGCTTTTTCATTAGAACAGTGAATGAGCCGCTGCCGCTTCTATTCAGGTTTTTACCCTCACCTGTCACGGTCAGGTAAACCTCAAGGCCGTTGGCAAAGGTGTTTATATTGTTTTTATATGACTCCGGAATAGGAACAATGACCTTTGCAATAAACTCCTCGCCGTTTTCATAGTCAATCTGTGCGGTGGTTTCCTCAGGAGTGAGCGGAGTGGTGGACAGGGCACTGCCGCAGTAGTAGCCGAGGCACATATCGCGGCGCTCATCTTCATCACGGCTTATAGTATCGTATGTAAGTTCGTCCCCGCTTGCTTTATAGAAAACGGAATAGACATTGCCGGTATGGGGGTTATACTCGATGAGCACATTGCCGTCACGAGCGTCGCTGTCAATGCTTGTCTTGGGCAGCAGGACATCATATACAGCATCCTCACTGGTCGCATATCTGTACTGATTGCGATGGATCTCATCCGTTGGGAATCCGTCGACATTGTCGGGGATTTCCTTTGCACCGTTATCCTCGACGAGCAGCTCACTTAGCCGGCCGTCGCTCCTCATTTCAGTCAGATTCGCCTGAACCGCCATAAAGATTGATTCCGCGTATTCATTAGCCTGCTTAAACTTAAGCGACTTGTTTATCGAGATGATTGAAGGTATGGCAATAGCGCAGACAACAGCAATGATTGCGATAACAACCAGCAGCTCCGTCAGCGTAAATCCCCTTTTCTTCGATTCACCCGATAGCTTTCCAAAAAGCCTGTTCAACATACTCGGTGTGTCCTTTCCCATGTATTTAAAAAGCTCGTTTTTCCGATTTTCGCCTAACAGTCATGAAGCGACATTGTACCTTTACACAATAATTTAATCTATAATAACACAGGCACTTGTTCAAATTCAAGAAAAACATGGAATTTAGACTGGAAAATTTTCTAACGTCTCAGATAATCATCAACAGTTGTTCATTATCTCAAAAAATTTGCTGATTTTGTGAATTGTGCTTGCTTTTTTTCCAAATATACCTTATCATGTTAAAGAAATTGTGTTTTGACAGCTCGCAGACAGCTGTTACATTTTCGACATATTCAATGGTAAAGTTTTTAGGAGATTTTTCCACATGATATA
>CAVAPG010000043.1:0-2904 GCA_963590435.1 bacterium | reverse complement strand
ATATATAAACGCCTCGGCGAAATGCTGGTCGCCTCCGAGGCCATCACCGAAGAACAGCTAAGGAAAGCTCTGGATATGCAGAAGCGTTCCAACGGAAAAAAGATCGGTGAGATACTCGTTGAACTTGGTTATATAAATCAGGCAAAGCTGTATCAGGCTCTGGAAAAGCAGCTGAATGTTAAATTCATTGATTTGAGCAGTGCCATGCTTCCGAAGGAGATGGCATCTGCCCTGCCCCGTTCGATTGCGAAGAAGCATAATGTCGTTCCTGTCAGAACGGATTCTGATTCAATTTATATAGCCATGTCAGATCCGCTGAACTTCGTTGCTATTGACGAGGTCCGTATGGCATCTAAGCGCAAGGTTGTTCCAATGCTGGCGTCATCCGAGGCCATAACGAGGGTTATAACCGACCTGTACGGCTCGGAAACTGCCGAAAAAGCACTGCAGGAGCTGCGCGGAGCCGAGGATAAGACAACTGAGGATTTCCAGAATATCGCCGCGGCAAATATCATAGGCGCCGACAGTGAGAATGCAGCACCGACAATACGCCTGGTCAACAGCTTTCTCGAATATGCCGTCAACCAGAACTGTTCGGATATTCACCTTGAGCCGCGCGAGTCGGCAATGTATGTGCGCATGCGAATTGACGGTGTGCTCCGTCAGGTATTCACCGTGCCGCGTGCAACGCAGAGTGCGGTTATCGCGCGCATAAAGGTCATGGGCAACATGAATATAGCGGAGCATAAAATTCCGCTTGACGGGCGAAGCAATGTCCATATCGGTGAAAAGGACGTTGACCTGCGTATATCCACTCTTCCGACCGTATACGGCGAGAAGGTCGTTATACGACTGCTGAACAAATCAAGCTCGCTGCTGAACACGAACGGCATCGGCCTTAAGGGCAGGAACCTTGAGAAATTCAACAACCTGCTAACGAACAGCAACGGCGTTATTCTTATCGTCGGTCCGACCGGTTCCGGCAAGAGCTCATCGATGTATACGATGATTGGAAAGCTCAATACCGAGCAGGTGAATCTTGTCACGCTTGAAGACCCTGTTGAATACAACTTTGACGGCGTAAACCAGGTTCAGATAAACGAAAAAACCGGCATGACATTCTCAAGCGGACTGCGAAGCATCCTCCGTCAGGACCCTGATATTATTGCAGTAGGCGAAATTCGTGACGGCGAAACGGCGGATATTGCAATGCGCGCGGCAATAACGGGTCACCTTGTCCTGTCGACCTTGCATACAAATGATGCGCCTTCGACTATTGACCGTCTGCTTGACATGGGCGTTGAGAGCTTTCTTATCTCCAGTGCGCTCAAAGGCGTTATCAGCCAGCGACTTGTTCGCCGCATATGCCCTAACTGCCGGGTGGAGTACACGGCAAGCGAGGAGGAGCAGCGAATGCTGCACATGCCTGTTGTGCCCGGACGCAAGTTCTACAAGGGCAAAGGCTGTCCTCTGTGCTTCAACACCGGATACAGAGGCAGAACCGCGGTTTTTGAAATTCTGACGCTTACAGCGCCGATAAAGCATGCCATTGCTGATAATGTCCCGCACAGTGAGCTTATGCGCCTGATTGAGGAGAGCGACTTTGAGCCGCTTATAAATGACTGCGTAAAGCTTGTTACCGACGGAACGACCACCTTTGAAGAGGCGTTCCGCACGGTTAATTCGACTGATTAACAGGAGGCCGGAGCTAATGATCAAGTTTTCACTCAATGAGATAATCAATAAGGCACAGCAGATGCGTGCCAGCGATATTCACATAGTCTGCGGAATCCCTATCAGGATTCGCATAGACGGCAAGCTCGTGAATTTTGACGAAAACAAAATGACCCCTGCCGACTGTGTTTACTATGCCAAGGAGCTAAGCCCTGACTATGACGAGATAGCCGAGATTGGCGAGCAGGATCTGGCAATGGGCTTTGCAGACGGCACAAGATGCAGAGTTAACCTTTTCCGCCAGCAGGGCAATATCTCTGCGGCAATACGAATTCTCAACGACCATATTCCCTCCTTTTCCGAGCTCGGAATTTCCGCGGAAATTGAGCAGTTTACGGAATTCAATCAGGGCATCGTACTCGTCACGGGCGAGACCGGCTCCGGCAAGAGCACAACGCTTGCCTGCATGCTCGATAAGATAAACCACACTCAGTGCAAGCACATAATCACACTTGAAGACCCGATTGAATACATCTACCACCCCGACAAATGCATCATAAATCAGCGTGAAGTCGGTCAGGATACGCGCAGCTTCCAGGACGGGCTGAAATCCATTCTGCGTGAAGACCCCGATGTTATACTAATCGGTGAGATGCGCACGCTTTCAACCATTGAAACGGCACTTATCGCGGCGGAAACAGGACATCTTGTATTCGCCACTTTGCATACGAATTCCGCGGCGGACACAATCGACAGAATAGTGGATGTCTTCCCATCCGAACAGCAGTCGCAGGTACGCATGCAGCTTTCGATGAGCCTGCAGGCGGTTATATGTCAGCAGCTTCTTCCGCATATGAGCGGCATGGGCAGAGTGCTTGCGACAGAGGTCATGATTACAAATAACGCTATCAGAAACCTTATCCGCGAAGGCAAAACTCCGCAGATTTCAAACTCGATTGTAACGAGCGGCTCAGATGGAAGCCACCTCATGGACGCCTCGCTTATAAGCCTGTTCAAGCAGCGCAAGATAACAAGCGAAACGGCAATAAGGGCCGCGCACGACAGGGAGTATGTTAAGCGCTCAACACTTTATTAATCCTCACTTTGTTCGATTTTAGAGCAATTTGCGCATATGGTTGGTTGCTCTATATCGGAGCAATATCTGCCTGCGTACAAACTATGGCAACCCCTCAGTCATGCTGACGCATGACAGCTCCCCTTACACAGGGG
>CAVAPG010000042.1:0-13533 GCA_963590435.1 bacterium | reverse complement strand
CTTCTCACCGGGCGCACACATCAGATACGTGCACAGATGGCTCATGCCGGTATGCCGCTTCTTGGCGACGGCAAGTACGGAAATGAACGCTTTAATAAAAGCTACGGCGAGAAAGGGCAGGCGTTATATTCATATAAGCTCGAATTTTCCTTCCCGACGGATTCGGGGATTCTTGAATATCTCCGAGGAAAAACATTCGTTGTTCATAGTGTGGATTTTGCCGAAAAATATTTCAACATTTCAAATCTTGAAAGCATTTGAAAAAAGATAAAATAACTCGAAAAAAAATATTGACTTTACTGTATTTATTCTGTATATTGTTCACGATGCA
Source organism: bacterium (assembly GCA_963590435.1). GTDB lineage: Bacteria > Bacillota > Clostridia > Oscillospirales > Oscillospiraceae > F23-B02. The sequence goes on along the minus strand of CAVAPG010000042.1, from coordinate 13,202 downwards.
AAGGGCACACCGGACGCAGTTCCGGTGTGCCCTTTCCTATATTTTTATGAAATGGGGGAGGATAAATGTCCAAAGAACTCATTCGCCTTGTGAATTGTCAAATGGCGTTTGACGACGAGATCGTTTTAGACGATATTAACCTGTATTTCAATGATAAAGAATTCCTTACGCTTTTGGGACCATCCGGCTGCGGCAAGACTACTACGCTCAGAATAATCGGCGGTTTTATCAAGCCTACCGGCGGCGATGTGCTTTTCGATGGCGTGAGGATTAATGATGTCCCGCCTCACAAACGTAAGGTCAACACCGTGTTCCAGAAGTACGCACTTTTCCCACACCTCGATGTGTATGAAAATGTGGCATTCGGGCTTCGCATTGCAAAGCTGCCCGAAAGTGAAATTGACGACCGAGTGACGGAAATGCTCGAGATTGTCAGCCTCAAAGGCTTCGAGAACCGCAAGGTATCTCAGCTTTCCGGCGGCCAGCAGCAGCGAGTGGCAATAGCTCGTGCGCTTGTAAACCGTCCTAAGGTTCTGCTTCTTGATGAACCGCTCGGAGCACTTGACCTTCGTCTTCGTAAGGATATGCAAAATGAGCTTAAGCGTATCCAGCAGGCGATGGGCATCACTTTTATATATGTAACCCATGACCAGGAGGAAGCACTGAGCATGTCTGATACGGTCGTTGTTATGGATAAAGGCCGCATCCAGCAAATCGGTACACCTGAAGATATATATAACGAGCCTAAAAACGCTTTTGTTGCGGATTTTATCGGAGAGAGCAATATCCTTGACGGCGTAATGCTTGAGGACAGACTCGTTAAGTTTTTCGGCCGCAGATTCAAATGCGTGGATTCGGGCTTCGAGAAGAACGAGCCGGTGGATGTAGTTATCAGACCGGAGGATATAGACATTGTTGCCCCCGATAACGGCCACTTGTGCGGAACCGTTACTTCGGTGACATTTAAGGGAGTACATTACGACACCATAGTTGATTTCAAGGGCTTCAAGTGGCTTATCCAGACAACGGATTACTATGAAGTCGGGTCATATATCGGAATTAGACTCGAACCTGAAGATATTCACATCATGCACAAGAGCGAGTATTCGGGTCAATTCGGCGATTACAGTTCTTATTCTGCCGAATATGATGAAATGGATGATCCTGACCTGTACCCCGAAGATATCGAAGAAAGTGAGGAAACTGCGGAGGGCAACGAAGATGAAGAGTAAAGCACTTGCCGCACCTTATCTTGTGTGGATGGCCTTATTTACTGTTGTGCCGCTTGCAATTGTTGTTTACTACGCATTCACCGATGTGTCCACCGGTGAGTTTACGCTTGCGAATATATCAAATCTCGGAAACTATATGCCGATTCTTATCAAGAGCATATGGCTTGCACTTATCTCATCACTTATCTGCATCATAATCGGTTATCCTGTGGCGTATTTCATAGCGAACTGCAAAGAAACAACGCAGCGCTTTCTTTACATGCTTGTTATGCTTCCCATGTGCATAAGCTTTCTGCTTCGCACACTTGCATGGGTCGCACTCACTGAAGATACCGGTATTATCAATAATTTCATAACCTCGCTTGGACTTCAGCCTCTGCCTCTTATACGCAATAACGGAGCTGTTGTGCTCGGTATGGTTTATAACTACCTTCCGTACATGATAATGCCGCTGTATACGGTCATCATGAAAATAGATCGCCGCCTCATCGAAGCTGCGCAGGATCTCGGATGCAATGGCTTTAATGTGTTTCGCCGTGTTATTCTGCCGTTGTCTGTTCCCGGGATAATTTCCGGGTTTACGATGGTGTTTGTCCCGGCGGTTTCAACGTTCTATATTTCACAGAAGCTCGGTTCATCCGGAACAACGCTCATAGGCGATGTCATCGAAAGCCAGTTCAAGACGGCGTACAACCCGAATCTCGGCGCGGCAATCAGCCTTATCCTGATGGTTATGATATTCATTTGCATCGGAGTAATGAATCGCTTTGGCGACGAAGATGAGGAGGTCGTTACGCTTTGAGAAATTTTAATAAGGTTTTCACCGTAATCGTCCTTCTGTTTCTGTATATTCCGATGATTGTTCTTGCCGTCGGGTCATTTAACAGCGGCATGGATATTGCTGTGTTTAAAGGCTTCACATTGGAAAACTATTCAGAGCTTTTTCGTGACAGCGTCCTGCTTCCGCTGCTTTTAAATTCCGTTATTGTTGCGCTTTTGTCTTCTGTGTTTGCAACTATCCTCGGGACATGTGCCGCCCTCGGCATTCATTCTATGGGGCCCCGTCTGCGCAAATTTACCATGGGGATTACAAACATTCCGCTGACCAATCCCGAGATCGTTACAGGCGTATCGCTCGCCCTGCTGTTTGCATTTATAGGAACGGTTCTGAAGATAAACAACATTCTCGGTTTTGCAACGCTTTTAATTGCACATATAACATTCAACCTTCCTTATGTTATTCTCTCGGTTATGCCGAAGCTCAGACAGATGGACCCGAATCTGCGCGAAGCGGCACTTGATCTCGGCTGCACCCCGTGGCAGGCTTTTCATAAAGTTGTCATTCACGAGATAACTCCGGGCATTGTTTCCGGTGCGCTTATGGCGTTTACAATGAGCCTTGACGATTTTGTGATAAGCTATTTTGTTTATGGCCCGCGTTTTGTTACACTTCCGGTTGAAATTTACAACTATACAAAAAAACCTCTGCAGCCTAAGATATATGCCCTCTTTACACTGCTGTTTGCGGCAATACTCATTGTAATGATTCTCATGAATCTTCTGCAAGAGCGGGATGCAAAGCGTTCCAGAGCAAATCAGCGCGCATTTCGGAACGGAAAGAAGGTGGGCGCATGAAGAAAATTATGCCTCTGCTTTTGTGCGCGGTTATTCTTCTGAGCTCAATCCCCGTGAATGCGAGTGCCGATGATATAACGATAAATGTCTATAACTGGGGACAGTATATATCCGACGGCACCGACGGATATATCGATGTTAATAAAGCGTTTACCGAAAAAACCGGAATTAAAGTCAACTATATGACCTTTGATTCCAATGAAACTATGTACACGAAACTGAAAACAGGCGGCAGCAGCTACGATGTTATAATCCCGTCTGATTACATGGTTGCAAGGCTCATTGAAGAGAATATGCTCGAAGAGATTGACCACTCAAATATTCCCAATTATGAGCTTGTGGATGATGCTTATAAAAATACATCCTATGATCCTGAAAATAAATATTCCGTACCATATACCTGGGGAACGGTCGGTATTATATACAACAAAAAATATGTTTCAGCCGACGATATAGGTTCATGGGATTTGCTGTGGAATACCAAATACTCCGGCAAGATACTCATGTTCGACAACCCGCGTGATGCATTTGCAATAGCACAACTGCTGCTCGGTATTGACATAAACTCAGAAGATGAGGATCAACTGCGCTCTGCCGCATATAAGCTTATTGAGCAAAAGCCCTTGGTACAGGGCTATGTAATGGATCAGATATTCAGCAAAATGGAGCGTGAGGAAGCGTGGGTAGCACCATATTATGCAGGCGATTATCTGCTTATGGTTCAGGAAAACCCCGACCTTGGATTTTATTTTCCGGAAGAGGGCTTCAATTTGTTCATAGATGCTGCCTGCATACCAAAGGGATGCCAGAATAAAGCCGCAGCCGAAGCGTATATAAATTTCCTGTGCGATCCCGAAATATCGGGCGAAAACCTCGATTACCTCGGCTACTCAACGCCGATATCTGCGGCAAAGCAATATATGGATCCCGAGACAGCCGCAAGTGAAATTGCATATCCGACGGAGGAAACTCTTGCCGGCGGCAAGGCATTTATTAACCTGTCGGAGGAAACAAGCAGACTTACTGACTCTCTCTGGCTACAGGTTAAAACACAGGGTGGAGTTGACACATATGCGATAGTGTGCATGTGCGCAGTTGTAATATTACTTGCAGCGTATTTCATCATTCACGGAGTTAGGAAGAAAAAACGAATAGCAAATCGCTGCAAAAAATGGAAGCAGTAGAGTCATATCAAATAATTTCAAACTGTCAAAGACAGTTTCATTGAAAGTCAGAAAAACCGTGAAAATCCGAAGTTTCGGGTTTTCACGGTTTTTGTTGGGCTATTTAAGGATAAGCTATCTGACACGCTTCGAATAATGTGTCTCAGAGCATTCACTTATGGCTTGTTCTTTTCGGCTTTGCATTTTTTTGATACAAAATTGCAAGGCCTTTTAGGAGCAAGTCAGGCTCATGATATATTTCATGATGACAGTAGGGGAGAATTCCATTGGATAATCCGCCTGTTGCGACTACTGTTGCAGGCTGGCCGAGTTCGGCCTCCATGCGTTCAATCATGCCGTCAACCATTGCAGCCGTTCCAAATACAGCTCCGGACTTCATGCTGTCGACTGTGTTTGTCGCAATACATTTTTTCGGTGCTTCAATTGATATGTTCGGAAGCAGACTTGTTCCCTGTGACAAAGCCTCAAATGAGAGATTTACGCCGGGTATTATCGCACCGCCTATATACGAGCCGTCCTTATCCACAACAACAATCGTTGTAGCAGTGCCCATGTCAACAATGATAATAGGCGGTTCGTACATTGAAAGCGCACCTACCGTTCCTGTTATCAAGTCACCGGCCAAGGTGCCGGGATCATCAATTTTAACATTAACGCCGGTCTTTATGCCAGCGCCGACCATTATGCATTCAAGTCCTGTGAGTTTGCGCACAGCAGATCGTATAGCACGGTTGACCTGCGGTACAACTGAAGACAGTATCGCACCGTCGAAGTTGTGATAATCAACGCCGTCAAATTCAAAGCTTTGCCGCATTTTAAGCGCATAGTCATTTGGCAGATCGCTTGTGTTGGTTGCAAGACGGCTGCGGCTTTTTATAACGCCGTCCTCAACACATCCGAGGACAACATTTGTGTTGCCGACATCAATTGTCAGTATCATGAAAAATTACCTCAATTATTTTATTGAATCTTCTTTCCGGCGCGGATAATACGCGTAATTCCGGCGGAAAGCAGCAAGTTGACGCCAAGCTCAACAAGAAAGTTTATGCCGGTCAACACAACTATGATGTACATCAGCAAATTCTGACCGCTTGACCAGCTGCTGAGCGTGTCAAAGAAAAATACCAGCATGCCTACAATGAACAATCCGGTATTTGTAACAGGGCAAACAACACCGGAAACAATAACCGCAACCTTGTCGTTTTTCTTGGAAATTGCGTCATAGCACAGTCCTGCAAGGTATCCGGCGGCAACGCCTTTCAGAATACAAATAAGAACGCAGCCTACTGCATTGATGCTCATGAGTAGCATGACAGTACCGCCATCCCAGCCCAAAAGCCCGGTAATGAGTACGACCAAGCCAAATACGCCGCCAAGATAAGCTCCGGCACCTTTGCCGTATATAGCCGTTCCGATAATTATCGGAGCGAGGGCCAGCGTTATGGAAAACGGACCAAAACGCACGAAAGTGCACAACACTTGAAGAACCACGATTATCGCGGTGAAGATTGCAAGTCCCGTCATGCGTCGGGTCTTACCCAATTGCTTGCTGTTATTCATTTTTTACCTCCTGCTGTCGCCCCAAGTTAAATCGGGTGCGGCGCTGTTTTTTATCTGACCGTTTTGAGAGTATATCCTCTAACGGTCGGTGTCTACAAATAGTACAATACGAACAGAGCTTTGTCAATATATTGGCGAATATATGATTGCGAAACCATAGACTGTGCCGAGATAAACGATATGAAAACTATGAAAACAGGGTGCCCATAAAATTAAAAATTAATTTTATAGTTTATGCATTACGCCGAGCTGATAAAACGCAACGGCGCTCGCGGCGGCTACGTTCAGGGAATCAACACCGTGTGACATGGGAATGCGCAGAGTATAGTCGCATTGCGCAACGGTTTCGGATGCAAGACCGTCGCCTTCCGTTCCCAAAACAACGGCAAGTTTATCTTCTTTTGCGGGTGCAGGATCGTATATAGGCAGAGATTTATCGGTTAATGCCATCGCGGCGGTTTTAAATCCAAGAGATTTTAACTGCTGCATCCAATTATCGTCGAGATATGTCCACGGCACTTGAAATACCGTTCCCATGCTGACACGTACGGCACGGCGATATAGAGGATCACTGCCTTCTTCCGTCAGCAGAACGGCGTCCATGCCGAGAGCGGCAGCTGATCTGAAAATTGCACCGATATTCGTCGGATTCATTACATTTTCCAGAACCGCTATACGCCTTGCACCGCGGCACACAGCCTCGACAGTTTTAAGCTTCGGTCGAAGCATTGCACAAAGCATTCCGCGCGTCAGATGAAAACCTGTAAGCTGAGTAAGTACATCAAGATCGGAAACATAGACATTTATATCATCCTGACACCGCTTAAGAATGTCCTTTGCTTTCCCGTCAGCGTGCTTTGCTTCCATCAGAAATGACAGGGGAGTGCAACCGGCATCAAGCGCACGCTCAATAACCATTGGACTTTCCGCAATAAACATTGCGTTCTCCGGGTTTCGCCTGCAAAGAAGCTGGTTTTCGGTTAAACGCGCATAAATATCCAGCTCCGGCGAAGAAAAGTCTTTGATTTCAATGAAATTTGCCATAAAAATTCACTCCGGGTTATGTTGTAACAGGCAATCGAATAGTTCGGCTGTCCGGTTGATTTCTGTTAGATAAATTGATTTTTTGAGTATTTATGAAACAGAGAATATCATGCTTAGATATCTCTGTCAAATTATGATCATCGGTATTATCGATCGGATGTAGGAAGATTAAAAATTGATGAATAGACATGAATGAGATGTTAAAATCTCTTTTTATGAAAGTTAATAAAAAAACTTTTTTAAAAGCTAAAAATTACTTTTCAAATGACTTTAATTGGTATAGAATATACATAGCATTGGTAGAAAAGAGAACTGAGATGAAAAAAACAACGACAATCGTTAGTCTGGCATTGACGATGTTTGCCGCATATGCTATTCTGAAACTGATAAGTCTTAAGTTAAATCTCGATGATGCTGTTAGCCAAATCGGAGAACTTCGGGAAGAGATTCGTCAGGGACAGTCGGATTTTTCAGAGCAGACAGGCAGAATCTACCCTATTGCCACGGGCAAAGGCATTGAGGGCGTGGATAGACATCGCCATGGATTTTTCGCAACAGATGAAAAGATATTTAAAATATAAGGGGATAAAATATGCAGCCTGAAGTGGGAGCGGTCCTTGAAGGTAAGGTCAGCGGCATAACTAAGTTTGGAGCATTTGTGAATTTGCCTGGAGGAAAGAGCGGCCTTGTGCATATTTCAGAGATTGCCAACACTTTCGTAAATGACGTTTCGCAGTATGTCAGCATCGGTCAAACGGTCAAGGTCAAGGTCATCGCAGTAAACGGAGATAAGCTTAACCTTTCAATCAAACGCGCAGAAGAGACGGACGGCCCGGCGCATCGATCTGCGCACAATGTGCAATCGCGTCCACAGCAGAAAACACAAGCTGCGCGCAGTCCCGAAGGACAGGTTTCGGCGCCTACCGAGGATCAGGCTTTCGAGGATAAGCTTAAGCAATTTATGAAAGATTCCGACAGCCGTATTGCCGATAACCGCATGTATGCCGACCGGGGACGTTCTCGCAGAAGAAAATAATGCCTGCATTAAGAATATACTGACATCAGCAGTAATGTAAAAAACGAAAACATAGAATTAATAGTGAGAGACTGCCTTGGAAATGGGCAGTCTCTTTAGTCTTGTCAAAGCTCCTTTGTCTCGCCGTCGAAAACAACGCATGTCGGCCCTGTGAGAAAAACGTCGTGCACTTCGTTGCATGCAGACGAGAGGGAGACAGTGAGTGTTCCGCCCGGCATGGATACCTTGACCGAATTGCCGGATACAAGTCCCATTAGCGTCATCGCAGTTACGATGCTGCCGCATCCCGTACCGCAGGCAAGCGTGAAGTCCTCAACGCCGCGCTCATAGGTTATGGCCTTTATCTCGTCCTTTCCCGTAAGCTTGACAAAGCTTACATTTGCCCCCTTCGGAAATGCTGAAGAAAATCTAAGCTCCTTGCCGAGACCTCGCAGCTGCTCTTCGGGAGCGCTGTCCCAATCATCCTTTATAAGCACGGCGTGCGGAATCCCCGGATTGCCAAGCTCTATATAGGCACAATCGAAATTTTCCGCGAAGCGATGCAAGTCTATCACAGACGGGTCGTTAAGCTTGATCCGATAGAGCGTTTCACTTATTCTCTCACCGACTACAAGACCGGCAGTGGTTTCGATGCGCTGAATATCTCCGGCAAGTCCGTGCTCGTAACCATAACGCGCAATGCATCTGGCCCCGTTTCCGCACATTTCGCCGAGACTGCCGTCGGAATTGTAGAACAACAGACGGTAGTCGGCATCACCGACAGCCGGAGCAACAAGCATAAGTCCGTCAGCCCCAATGCCGGTTCGCCTGCTGCAAAGCGTAACAGCGAGTGTCGGAATAGCTGAAAAGTCGATAGTCTCCTGCATAGTGTTTATTATTACAAAGTCATTGCCGGCACCGTGCATTTTAGTAAACTTCATATTAACCTCCGTGATCGTCACAAAATTAATTATAAATTTGCCCGAGATGCAGTTTCGAATACTTGAATTTAAAGCCGCACTATTATATAATATCACTAGCATAAAAGCAAAAACAGGTATAGGAGAGAAAAAATGACCGATTATAAAGCATTATACACAGAAAAACTTATTAGTGCAGAAGAGCTTGCAAAGCAGGTCGAGTCCGGCTGGGTCCTTGGTATGGACAGTGCACCTTCACAGGCACCTGCAATTATGAACGCAATAAGCGCAAGAGTCAAGACCAGCGACATTAAGAATGTCCGCGTTCAGACTCTTCTGGATGCATATCCGTTCGAGTTCTACACAGATCCCGACATGTTCGGAAAAATGACGGGTTATTCATGGTTCAGCTCAGGCTATGCTCGCAAGGCCGTCAACGAGGGCAGGGCAGACTTTATGCCGACCTATTATCGTGATATTCCGCGCCATATACGCGCCGAGTATGAATACGACGCATTCTGCGTCGAGGTATCTCCGATGGACAGCCACGGATATTTCAGCCTTTCACTCAACGGTTCATACGCTGAGGCAATGATCGACAAGGCAAAGAGAATTTTCGTTGAGGTCAACGATCAGCAGCCCAGATGCCTGTGCGGAACTCAGATTCATGTATCTCAGGTTGATGCAATCGTTGAATATAATCACGAGCTGCCCGTACTGCCTCCCGTCGTTATCGATGAAGTCAGCCAGACAATCGGCAATCTCATAGCTGAGCAGATTCCGGACGGAGCCTGCATTCAGCTCGGTATCGGCGCAATTCCCGATGCAACCGGCATGGCTCTTAAGACAAAGCATGACCTCGGCATCCATACAGAAATGTTTACCGATTCCATGGTCGAACTTCTTGAATGCGGCGCTGTAAATAACTCCAAAAAGCAGATTCACCGCGGCAAGAGCATCACGACATTTGCATACGGTTCGAAGAGAATTTACGATTTCGTTGACGATAACCCCTCTATTGAGATTCTGCCTGTTGACTATGTAAACGATCCCAATGTCATCTGCAAGAACGATAACATGATATCAATCAATGCGGCCATCGAGGTTGACTTTTACGGTCAGGTTTGTGCTGAATCCGTCGGCACAAAGCATATGTCCGGCTCCGGCGGCCAGATTGACTTCGTTCGCGGTGCATGCCAGTCCAAGGGCGGCAAAAGCTTCATCGCCTTTGCATCGACTGCCAAGGGCGGCACAATAAGCAAGATTAAGCCCATTCTTACGCCGGGCGCTGTCTGCACAACCTCCAAGAACGATGTTGACTATATCGTAACCGAGTACGGTATTGCACATCTGCGCGGCAAGAGCTTTGGTGAACGTGCACGTCAGCTTATCGCTATTGCGCACCCCAACTTCCGCGATGAGCTCACATTTGAAGCTAAAAAACGCGGCATTCTCATCTGATATAGCATATAATTTAATCCATGAAAAAGTCCCTTTATACAAGGGGCTTTTTCGGCATTTTGTCAAAAATAATTATCGCAGAAATGTTAAAAATGACGAATTTACAAAGCTTGCGAACAGAATGCCGCGATAGTATAATTGCTGTGTATGAAGTAATGCGTATATATAGCTATATTTTATAGACATACACAAGGAGGTTAAAATGAAAAAACGCATATTAAGTCTGCTGATGGCTGTTTTAATGATAGTCACTCTTGTGCCGACGAGCGCGCTCGCATTAACAAGCGTCACAGTGACATTTACGAAACAGCCTGCAGATGTAACGGTAAATGTCGGAGAGACAGCTACATTCACTGCGGAAGCAAAAGCAAGTTCAGCAACAATAAAATATGTTTGGATAGACACAAGTGATGTTGATTTGTCAGGAAAACTAAGCCTTTCAAAAATACTGCAGCTTGCTCAAAAAGCAGTTGGGACAGACAGCACTCTGACAATCGAAAATGTCACGGCTGAAGACAACGGCAAGAAGTATGAGTGTATAGCATATTGCTCAGGCCTAACATCGTTTGGCTATGCCGTAAGCAACACGGTTACGCTTACTGTAAAGGACAAAGAGCCGTGCGCTGTGCACACGATGGAAAAGCACGAAGCCAAGGCGGCAACATGCGCAGCAGAGGGCAATGTGGAGTATTACTACTGCACGGTCTGCCAGAATTATTACCTCGACGAGGGCGGTCAGACCAAAACCACTCTTTCCGACTGCAAAATAGCAAAGCTTACGACGCACAGTGCCGAGCTTGAGCATCACGACCGTGTTGAACCTACATGCTGTGAGCAGGGAACAATCGAGTATTGGCAGTGCCCGGTCTGCGAAAAGTACTATTCCGATGCGGAAGGCAAGACCGAAGTAAGCAAGCTTAAGCTGGATATCGACAAGGACAAGACTAACCATTCAAATCTCGCTGAGATTTCAGCAAAAGCACCGACCTGCACCGAAAAGGGCAACGTAGCATGCTGGTATTGTGACGGATGTGATAATTACTATTCCGATGCTGCCGGCAGTAATGAGATAAAGAAAAGCGACGCGCAGCTTTCTGCCCTCGGCCACGATTATCAGTGGACGGCATACTCGGAAGAGGGCGTGGAGTATCATGCTCAGAAGTGCTCACGCTGTGATGCCGTAACAAACACCGGTACGCACAGCGGCGGAGAGGCAACATGCTCGGCAAAGGCCGTCTGCACAACATGCGAAAAAGAATACGGCGAGCTTAACGCCTCCAACCATGTTAATTTCGAGTATAAAAACGTTGTTGAAGCAACTGAAACTCAGAAGGGTTACAGCGGAGATAAATACTGCGCCGATTGCGGAAAGTTTATAGAAGCCGGCCACGAGACAGACTATGTCTGCAATCATGTCGGTGTTCACCATGAGGCTGTCGCCGCAACATGTCAGACTGCCGGCAGCACAGAATACTGGCAGTGCTCAAAATGCGGAAAATATTTTTCCGATGAAGCTATGACAACCGAGATAGAGCAGGCAAACACAGTCGTAGATAAGCTTGAGCATTACAAAACAGTTCTCGGACAGGAAATTGCCAACAGCGCTGTATATGCCGAAGGCTATTCATTCGACGCGAACGGACACTATCGCACATGCAAATATTGCGGATTTAAATTTGCTTCAAGCGCACACAGCATGACAAGCACAACCGCAAGCTGCGTTTCCGGTGACAGCAAGTGCATGATCTGCGATTACACCACCGGAACGAAAGATCCGACCAATCATGTTGGAGAGACGGAAGTCCGCGGAGCATATGCGCCCACAGCAGATAAAGACGGATACACCGGCGACACCTACTGCCTCAGCTGCGGCGAGATGATAAAGCAGGGCAACACATACTCCCTCGCGTGCAGTGGCGGATGCAAGGATCTCGAACTCGTAAAGGGCACTCCCAAGACCTGCACGGAAGACGGAACCATAGATTATTATGAATGCACAAAGTGCCATAACAAATACAAGGATGCCAAGGGAACGGTCTCTGTCAGCGAGGATGAGCTTGTCGATAAGTGCACAGGCCATGATTTGCACCCGGGCACTGAATCGCTCGGTGACCTCAGTATAGAATCACTCAAAAATTTCGCAACCAACAGCGGAATAAGCGCGTCAGATATCGTCCAGATGATAAAAGACGGCACATTTGACCTTGATCATATTCTTGATATGATAAGCATTAAGGATATTGATCACTGCTATGATGACGAATATCACTGGCTCGGATGCCAGCGCTGCGGAAAAACTCTTGAGGATTTAAGAGATGAGCTTGAATCGTCCGGCGCAACCATAAATGAAAAGTGGTATGAGCTCAGCCGCAAAACAGCTCACACCGGCGGAACTGCAACCTGCAAAAACAAGGCAGTCTGCGATGAATGCGGTGAAGCTTACGGCAGTTTGGGCAGCCACAGATACGATGCAGTGGTAACGGCCCCGAAGTGCACAGAAAAAGGATATACGACGCACACCTGCTCAGGCTGCGGTAACAGCTATAAGGATAATTACACGGTCCAAACAGGCCATATCATAAAAAAAGGCGTCTGCGAGAGCTGTAAAAAAACATTCGTAAATCCGTTTACGGATGTAAAAACCAAAGATTACTACTATTCGCCGGTTATGTGGGCTTATACCAATAACCCGCAGGTAACTAACGGCACTGATGCAACGCATTTCTCGCCTTCATTGCCTTGTACGCGTGCCCAGGTTGTGACGTTCCTGTGGCGTGCGGCAGGAAAACCGACGCCAAGCGGCAGCGTAAAGCAGTTTGCCGATGTCCCGTATACAGACACATACGCATATTGCTACGATGCAATACTCTGGGCTGTTGAAAACGGCATTACAAAAGGCACAGATGATACTCACTTCTCTCCGGACGCAACCGTCACCCGTGCGCAGTTTGTGACTTTCCTGTACCGTTACGCAGGTGAGCCGAGTCCTCAAAATATGAGCACAAACTTCAGTGATTTGGGCAGCAGAGACACATACTATTACAAAGCTGTTGTCTGGGCGGCAGAGAATGGCATTACGACAGGAACAGGTGCAACGACATTCTCGCCAAATGACAAATGCACAAGAATGCAGGTTGTAACATTCCTGTTC
>CAVAPG010000041.1:0-13916 GCA_963590435.1 bacterium | reverse complement strand
GGCGCAGCCTATCCTTTTCGGACGGTTACCCCAACATTTAGTTTAGAACCAATATAAAATGCAGAACACGAGCAGGTGCCGAAAAACACCTGCTCATTAATTTATTAGCTACTTGCCGCACACGCGGTATCGGGCTATAATGAAGAAAATGCGAAAGGGGAGAGCAGCGTGTATCAGAGAAAGCTTGAAAAGGACATCAGATGTCCGCTCGAATACGGAATGGAACTGTTCGGAGGCAAGTGGAACTCACGGATTATCTGCGTGCTGGCAACATTGGGCACCTTGCGCTACAGCGAGCTTCGCCGCGAAATGGGCAATATTACCGACGCCGTGCTCGCCTCTACACTCAAGACGCTTATATCTAACGGCATAGTCTCACGCAAATCATATGACGAGATACCGCCGCACGTAGAGTATTCGCTGACTCAAAAGGGCATGTCAGTCGTTCCGATTCTCCAGAGCATCTGCCGCTGGGCCGGAGTGTTTTACAAAGACGACGGGAATATGCCGATGATTCAGTGCCTGAAATGCGACCATCGCGGCTGACGGGGAGAATGCAATGAGCAGAAATAAAATAACAAAGGACACAATCCCTGAGGGATTCAGCATATCGCTTGCAATATACGATTTTGTTCCGGTGCTGCTCTTCGGGCTGTGTGCCGTGAAAATCGGCGGCCTTTTTCACAGTGCGATATTTATAGCCGGAGCGGTGATATGCTCCCTGTCGGGAGTTGTAAAGGTGTTGTGGAAGCTCATAGCGGCGATGAGGAAAAAGAATATCTGGCCGCTGTTTTTGCAGATGCGCATTTTTATGCCGGTCGGCTTTGCGATTATGCTGATTGCCCTGTTTGTTGACCGCGCAAATTTAAACGCCGCGGCGATTGTTGCCGGACTCACCGGAGCTCCGGCCTGCGTGTTTTTTGCCATGGGTGTGCTCGGAATGCTGCTGATGTGTGTTTTTGCGGTCAGGCTTGATTCGAGCAATGCACGCTCAAACTTGATAGAACAGACAACAAATTCAATTGCTCAGCTGTGCTTTTTCATCGGCCTGCTGCTTGTTTGATAAGAGAAGCGACTTCGGAATAATTTGACGAGTTTTCGAAACTGCACTTAAAATTGCTCGGAAAAGGCGAATTTATGTGTTTAAATGCTTGCAATTGCACATGGATGTGCCTATAATGTAAACATTGCGAAAAATTCGACAAAATAACAGATGAGAAAGGTAATTGAATAATGATCGAAGCAATCCATGGCGTCATAAACGCCATAAGCGGCTTTTTGTATCAGCCGTACATAGTTCCGCTGTTCCTTGTGGCCGCCGGACTCTACTTCACCATACGCACGGGCCTTCTGCAGATTCGCCTGTTCGGCGAGTCGATAAAGGTAGTCAGCGAAAAGCCGAAAGACGAGAAGGCGGTCTCCTCGTTTGGCGCACTTATGGTATCAACTGCGTCCCGTGTCGGCACGGGCAATATCATCGGCGTTTCCACCGCCATCTGCACAGGCGGCTTCGGTGCTATCTTCTGGATGTGGATAACAGCCATCCTCGGCGGCGCCTCTGCGTTTATCGAGTCCACGCTCGCCCAGATTTATAAGCACAAGGACGCCGACGGCAACTACTACGGCGGCCCGTCTTACTATATGCAGGATGCGCTCAAGCAGCGCTGGCTGGGCGTTATCTTTGCAATTATCCTCATCCTGACCTATGTTGTGGGATACAACATGCTCGCGTCCTTCAACACTCAGGATACATTCAGAACGTTCAGCTTCTATGACGAGGCTACAACGCCGATTATAATCGGTGCAATACTTGCCGTTTTGTTTGCTCTCTGCGTCCTCGGCGGCGGCAAGCGCCTTACGAACATCACCGGTGTTCTCGTTCCTGTTATGGGCCTTCTGTACATAATCGTATCGCTTGTTGTGGTTATTATGAACATCACGACTCTGCCTGCGGTTCTCAAGAACATCTTTGTCTCCGCATTTGATTTCAAGGCTATCTTCGGCGGCTTCACCGGCTCATGCATGATGTGGGGCATTAAGCGCGGCCTTTATTCCAACGAAGCCGGCATGGGCTCGGCACCAAACGCGGCAGCCTCAGCCGATGTTTCCCATCCTGTGAAGCAGGGGCTTGTTCAGATGCTGTCCGTATTTATCGACACACTGCTTATATGCACCGCAACGGCTATGATGTGCATGTGCGCAAACCCCGAAGGTCTTGTCGCGGATGCGGCAGGCGCAGTTTATGTTCAGCAGTCCATGCAGATGGCACTCGGTGACTTCGGTCCCGTGTTCATTGCCGTCGATATGAGCCTGTTTGCATTCACAACTCTTATCGGCAACTACTATTACACCGAGGGCTGCCTCCGGTTCATCCTCAAGCGCACTCCGTCCAAGACATTTATGCTCATCTTCCGTCTGATAGTCACCGCACTCGTGTTCGTCGGTGCGCTGCTTTCGGCAGGCATTGTCTGGGATACCGCCGATATGCTCCAGGGCTTCATGGTCGTCATAAACGTTCCCGTTATTATCATCATCGCAAAGCCGGCTCTTGCTGCACTGAAAGACTATATGACGCAGCGTAAGGCAGGCAAGGACCCAGAGTTCAAGGCATCAAACGTCGGACTCGAAGGCAAGACCGAGTGCTGGGAAGACTGATATTTATGTACATAAGAAAAGACCGGCTGGCCGGTCTTTTCTTTTTGCCTGTTGTATTGTATAATCGAAAAAAGGAGCTGATATGTAATGAACGATTTTGAACGCGAGTGGCAAAAGCAGCTTGCCGCCGAGAAAAAATATATCGATGAGCGGGCAAAGCGAGGCGACAGCCGCCTGAACAGCTTCCTGCAGACGAAGGTTCCCGATAAGCTGAAGCATACGCTCGACGAAGGCTTTGCGAAGGCCTTTGAACTGATATTTGCAAAGGGAACGGGCGTTATAGAAAAAACCTATAACCGCCGCGATATAGAACGCAGCAGCCGTGTTCGGCGTATAATCGCCCAAAATAACCCGACAAAGCGCACATTGAGCGACGCATCACGCGGATCGTCTGCGCAGAAGATGAAGAACACCGTGCTCTCCGGCGTCTCCGGCATAGGTATGGGGCTTGTCGGGGTAGGCATACCAGATATTCCCGTATTCACGGCCATGCTTTTAAAGAGCATATATGAGATAACTCTCGGCTACGGTTACGATTATGACGCAATGGACGAGAAATATTTTATTCTTCTTGTAATAGGTGCGGCACTCCGATACGGAGATGAGCTCAAGGTTGCCGACGAGCGCGTGAATTATTTTATCGAGCACGGCGCCGAGCCTGACGAGGAGACGATGAAGACAGAGGTCAGAATTGCCGCCGAGGGACTGTCCGGAGAGTTGCTGTATATGAAGTTTTTGCAGGGAATACCTGTTGTCGGCGCGGTCGGCGGTGCGTATGACCCGATATACATAGACCGTATCACGCGCTACGCAAGCATGAAATACAACCGCAGGTTTCTCCGCGATATAAAAGATATAAAAAAGTAGATGAAGCAAAAGCAGCCGCACATCGCGGCTGCTTTTAATATAAATTATTCGCTTTGCTCAGTTGGCTTGTTCTCTGTAGCCGTTGGGGTTGAGCGTCTGCCAGTGCCATGAGTCGCGGCACATGTCTTCGATATTATACTCTGCCGACCAGCCGAGCTCACGCCGGCTTTTTTCGGGTGAGCAGTAGCACTCGTCAACATCGCCTGCGCGCCGGCCCACGATCTTATACGGAATTGTCAGCTTGTTTGCCGATTCAAAAGCATGCACAAGCTCCAGAACACTGCAGCCCCGTCCGGTGCCGAGGTTAAATATAAGCTCGCCGGAGTGGGAGTCCATATATGCGATGGCGGCAACATGACCTCTGGCAAGGTCAACAACGTGGATATAATCACGCACACCCGTGCCATCGGGCGTGTTGTAGTCATTGCCGAAAACACGCAGATATTCAAATTTGCCGATTGCAGTCTGGGAGATATACGGCATCAGATTATTTGGAATACCCTTCGGATCCTCACCGATAAGACCGCTCGGATGCGCGCCGACCGGATTGAAATAGCGCAGAAGAGCAACGCTCCATGTGGAATCTGCCTTTACATAGTCGCGCAGAATCTGCTCGCACATATATTTCGTCCATCCGTAGGGATTTGTGCATTTACCTGTGCGCGAGGTCTCATAAAGCGGCATATCGTTATCCGAGGAATACACCGTCGCAGATGACGAGAATATAATTTTCTTCACATTGTGCGCACGCATCGCCTCGCACAGCGTAATTGTAGAGCCGAGGTTGTTGTCATAATATTCAAGCGGCTTTTCGACTGACTCGCCGACGGCCTTCAGTCCCGCAAAGTGGATGACGCAATCGATTTTATGTGCGGAGAATATCTCGTCAAGCTTTTCCTTGTCGCGCACATCCGCTTTGTAAAAAACAAAGCCCCTGCCGGCTATTTCCTCTATTCTTTCCTTGGCTTTTTCGCTGCTGTTTACAAGGTTATCCACAACGACAACGTCCATGCCGCGTTCAAGCAGTTCAACGCAGGTGTGACTGCCGATATATCCCATGCCGCCTGTTACCAAAACTGTCATACTAATTACTCCTGTCGGGATCTTTATATCAGATTATCAGTCCGTATTTATCGCACAGAGGCAGAAGCTCTGCTTCGGCAAGCGGGCCTTCATACAATGCTCTGCCCTGATATACGCGCAGAGCCGATTCAAGCACGTCGGCATCGTCGCATATAATGCAAAGCGGTTTTGATATCATATATTGGCAGTCGGCAAAGGCGTCCATATCATCCCAGCCGGCAAGATGTATCGCAATCATTGCCTCATCCGAATCGAGCTCGTCGGATATATCGTCTTCGAGATTGCCGCTGACCTCCAGAACTCTGCCGTGCTTTGCATCGACAGGTAGGTAGGCCGTATTTTTCTCGGTCGATGAGGGAAGCATATCGCTGTGCTGCGGAGCGGGACGGACAAATTTCGCATTCTCAAGAGCCGCACGGAGCGCGGCAATATGCTCGGCCGTCGTGCCGCAGCATCCGCCGAAAACGGCAACTCCGGCTTCCAGCATGGGCTTAACATATCCGGCAAATTCCTCAGGCGGGCAGTCATAAACGGTTTTGCCGTCAACTATCTGCGGCATGCCTGCATTGGGCTTTGCAATCAGCGGAACACGCGCAAACTCACGCAGACGCTGAAGCTGTGTGAGCATCTGATCGGGACCTGCCGAGCAGTTAAGTCCGAACGCGCTTATGCCCATGCCCTGCAGAACTACAAGCGCCGCGGCGACATCTGTGCCGGAAAGACTGCGCCCATTCTCGTCGCACGTGAAGGTTACGAATATCGGCTTGTCGCTGACACTGCGCACGGCAAGCACGGCTGCGCGCGCATCGGACAGGGTCATCATAGTTTCAATGACAAAAAGGTCAACGCCCGCTTCTTCAAGACCGGCGGCCTGCTCGGTGTAGATATCAACAAGCTCCTCAAACGATGCCTCACCCAAGGGGCTTAAAAACATGCCCGTCGGCGAGATATCACCTGCGACCCATGCTCTGCCGTCGGCGGCCTTTTGGGACAATTGAGCAAGGCGACGGTTGTATTCCACCGTTTTGTTGAATATGCCGTGCTCCTCAAGCTTTCGCCTGTTTGCGCCGAAGCTCGGAGAATAGAGCACATTGCTTCCTGCCTCAACATAGGATTTCTGAATTTCAATGATGCTTTCTGGGTTTTCGAGCACCCACTGCTCGGCACTCATGTCCCCCATGTAGCCGCGCTTTTGCAGCTGTGTTCCTGTTGCTCCGTCAAGGATGAGCGGAAAACGAATCTCCATATAAAAAATACCTCCCTAAAAGGCCATATTTTCAGTGAAAGCCGCGGCAAAGTCGGCGCGGCCGGAAAGCTCAATGTAATTGCAGCGTTCTGCAAGATCTCTTACGGCACTGATACGATTACTGTCAAGTGCCATCATTGATGCACCCGCCAGGGCGGTGTTGCCGCAGCAGTGCAGCTTATCCGAGCCGATATCCGGAAGCATACCTATCGCTGCCGCGCTTGCCGGATCAACGAAGCTGCCGAATCCTCCTGCAAGATAAACCCCTTCAAGCTCATCCGCTTTTATACCGACGGCATCAAGAAGAACCGAAATTCCTGCCGCAACTGCCGACTTTGCAAGCTGCAGATTGCGCACATCCTGCGCGCTGAGATACACATCGTCCGTCAATCGGAAAAGCCCGTTGCCGTTATCGTCACAAGTTAAATACCTGCGCACGTTCTCGGGAACCTCGTCCGGCGGCAGAAGCCGTCCTCCCTCATCAATACAGCCCAGGCGCACGAGTACGGCGATGAGGTCTATAAGACCGGAGCCGCACAGGCCCTTTGCCGGTCCGCCGCCTATTATATCATATAAAAATCCCTTGTCATAGCGGACATGGCTTACGGCACCTTCAACTGCTGCCATGCCGCAGTTTATGCCGGCACCCTCAAATGCGGGACCGGATGCAACCGCACAGCAGTGAAATCCGCCTTTGCCGCCGATGACCATTTCGCCATTTGTGCCGATATCCAGAAACAGCGCCCTCTCGTGAGCTTCGTGCAGCTGTGAGGCAAGAAGTCCGGCGGTTATATCTCCTCCGACATATCCTGCAACGCAGGGCGCGTAATACAGCGGCGCATCGAGGAGCGTGTCGCACATATCAGCGGAAAACAGAGTTTCCGGCTTAAACGGTGCAAGAGCAATGCCGTGCACCGGCAGATGTGCGAATATATGCTGCATGACGGTGTTCCCGACAAGAACGGTGCGGTGAAGATCCTGCACCTGACGTCCGCAGTCCGACAGAGCCTGCCTTATCAGTTCCTCAGCCTGTCCGCGGATAATTTCCGTCAGCCTGTCAAGCCCGGAGGAATTATCCATGGTGTATTGAATTCTGCTTATGACATCTGCACCGTATGACGCCTGAGCGTTCCACGCGCTGGCTGTTTTCAGCTCACGTCCGCTTTTCAGATCGTAAAGACGCACGGCGACGGTGGTGGTGCCGAGGTCAACAGCTGCGGCGCATCCGGATTCATATCCGGAAACATGAGCTATCGTCGGCGTCTGCGTGAGTATGATTCCGCCGGCGTTTTCGGGAAGAATAATCTCATCTCCGTCACAGGGGATAGCCTTGCACGCAAGGCGCGAGACTCCGTTTATTCTGACGCGGCATTTTCCGCATTTTCCGCGGCCTCCGCATGCGGCAGGGAGGGTGAATCCGGCACTTCGCAGAACCGACAGCAGGGATTCCCCGTTTTCGGCTTCAAGCTCGAAAGTTTTGCCGCCGAGAAGAACTCGGATGCTTGACACGGACATCACCCCTTGGATATAATACATACCAGTATATATTAGTATATATTAATTTTTAGCAGTAACTTTCTGCTTTGTCAAGAGGCGGACGGAATATGACGGATATTCTCACCCTTGCACGGGAAAATGGCTTTTCACACATGGGATTTGCTGATATGCAGACGCTCACGCCGCTTGACGAGATTCGGCAGATGTGCTCGGCCGACCGATGCGGACGATGGAACTCCAACTGGTCATGCCCGCCGGCCTGCGGCAGTATAGAATATGCCCGCCGGCGCATAGCACAGTATAATAAATGCCTCCTTGTGCAGACTACAGGCGAGCTTGCAGATGAGTTTGACTATGACGCCATGCAGAAAACAGGCGAGGAGCACAAACGCAGATTTTTAAATTTTGCGCGTCAGGCGCGAATGATATACCCCGACTGCCTGCCGCTGACTGCCGGCTCCTGCACGGTGTGCGCAAAATGCACCTATCCGGATAAACCGTGCAGATATCCGACCAAGCGCCTTTCATCAATGGAGGCTTTCGGACTTTTCGTAAGCGATATATGTGTCCGCTCGGGACTTAAATATAATTACGGTGACCGCACGATAAGCTACACATCGTGCCTGTTGTACACAGAGGAGTGAATGATTATGCAGACAGCGAAGGAAATTTTTCTTGAAATGCTCAAGCCGGACGCTCAGCCGGAAAGACAGCTCAAGCAGTACGAAGCACTGCACATGTGCCTGTATGACCCGATTAATATCTACCTGCGCGGCAACCGCAAACGCGGCTCCGTCAGCAAGGACCGCTGGGGCACGACAATAAGCTTTCCCGAGGACGCACCGGGTGCAATTCCGATGAATCACGGCGATCTTGCCGTATGCGGAGACATTACGCGCTGGCGCGAGACGGTTCACGCACCGGACCTTGAATCAAACTGCAAAGAGGGCTGGGAGGAGTGCCGCAAAAAAGCACGTGAGGCCGCCGGCGATCAGCAGCTTGTGGCAGCCTTTATGGGCACGGGCATATTCGAGCAATGCCATTTTCTCATGGGGTTCGAGCCGACCCTCACCAATCTCTACGAGCATCCCGATGAGATGCACGAGCTTATAGAATACATAACCGATTACCGTCTGCGTTATGTAAAGCTGCTTATAGATAATCTGCAGCCGGATGTTATATTCTCGCATGACGACTGGGGCACAAAGGATGCCCTGTTTATGAAGCCGGATATGTGGCGTGAATTTTTCAAGGAGCCGTACCGCCGCTTCTACGGATATATCCGCTCACGCGGCTGCATCGCACTGCATCACGCAGACTCCTATCTTGTCCCGATAGTCGATGATATGGTTGAGCTCGGCATTCAAGTCTGGCAGGGAACTCTGCCGGAAAACGATATTCCTGCCCTGCAGAGGCATCTCAAGGGACGCCTTGTCCTCATGGGAGGAATGGGCGCGGCAATAGACCGCAGTGACATATCGGCAGACGAGGTGCTCGCGTATGCCCGCGGAACGCTCAAAGCCTGCTGCCCCGGAGGGCATTTTATCCCGTGCATAACCTACGGAGTACCGGGAACGGTGTTCCCGCATGTCGATCCGCTTATCAATCAGGCGATAGATGAGTATAATGCCGGTCTGCACATGCCGGACTTCAATCTGCCGCCCGTGCCGCGCCGTGTGCTCGGAAATAAAACAGAGAGAATCGAAACGGAAAAGTCCGTATCGGACGAGCCGTCTGGCGACGGTATACTCGATCGCATAAGCGCCGCACTCTGCCGCGGCCAGCAGAAAAAGCTTCTGACATTGTGCAATGAAGCACTCGAGCAGGGAATATCGGCACAGGAGATACTCTCTGAAGGACTTGTGAAGGGTATGAATAAGCTCGGCGACGATTTCTCGGCAAACCGCGTGTTCGTTCCGGAAATGCTCATTGCGGCGCGCTGTATGACAGCGGCAACGGCAATCCTGAAGCCGCATATGATCGGCGACGGTGGTGAGGGCACGACAGTCGGAAGCGCTGTTATCGGCACAGTGCGCGGAGATATGCACGATATAGGCAAAAATCTTGTTAAGATAATGATGGAGGGCAGCGGCATAGAGGTCTATGACCTCGGAGCGGATGTCCCGGCAGAAAAATTTGTAGATGCGGCCATCAAGCATAATTGCGATATAATCGCCTGTTCTGCACTGCTTACGACAACAATGAATGAGATGCGCAAGGTTGTCGCACTTGCAGGTGAGCACGGCATCAGGGATAAGGTCAAAATTTTCATCGGCGGTGCTCCGATAAGTCAGAGCTTCTGCGATGAGATAGGCGCGGATGTCTATACCGAGGACGCAGGCTCAGCCGCACGTGCCGCCGTGGAAGCGCTCAAATCATGCAAAATCGGCAAATAATCAATTAAATATAATACACAGTTAACAACTCCCGTTTTCACAAACTGAAAACGGGAGTGTTTTGATATGCAAAAGCTCACGCACATGGCATGCGTGAGCTTTCGGAAATTTAGTCTAAAACGATTGCCCTTACGGCTTCGGTAAGGCTTACGACATCGCTTCGGTCGACAAGGGCCGTGCTTTCGCCGTCAGTAAGTGCCAGACACAGGCTGCCGTCATAGCGATAAAATTCAAGCGTCAGCTCCGGATAATCTTCGTTGTCCAGATGAAGCGTCAGGCTGATCTCCAGCTTGAGAGAGGCTTTTTCATCGGTGAAATCCTCAGCGGAGAGACCGACAAGAGCACTCTGCAGATCGGAAATATCAATTTCCTCGCCGTCAAGCTTCCAGCTTCCGCTGCTCAATGTCAGGGTGTAGCTTTCGCCGTCAAGGCTTATATCTATGCTCGTGACTTCATCAAAGCTGCCGGAGAATATCTCCTTATGGCGAAGGTCGTTGTAACCTGCGGCCATCAGAGCGTTATAGCTGCTGCCGGATATCTTATAGATGATATTCGATGTGCCGACTCTGGCGTAGGCCGTGATATCATCTGCATCTTCTTCGTCCTCGCTGTCGTTATCTGATGCATTTGCCAGTTCATCCGGATCACGGCTGATGCTCAGCGTGAAGCTTCCGGATTTGTCGTCATCGCTAGTGTACGAAACGGTGATCTTAAGCTCCGGCTCGTCAAGACCGTAGCTTTCCAAATCGGCATCGGATGCCTTGTATGTGACGTAATCTGTCAGATCAAGATAGCTTATGCTGCTCAGATACGAGCTTACAAGATCGGTATCCAGTGCCTTGCCTTCGGAGGTGAAGTAGACATCGTCAGAGCAGATGCTCTTGCCATCGGCATCGTAAACGATGCTGTAGCCTGCCGTGCCGGAAAAGCTTATCTTGCTTACGCTGCCGAGTGAGGGTACCTCGTCATTTGCAATGAGCGATTTGAGCCCGACTCCGTATACATCGAGAGGATCGCTGGCCGCCAGATAGACATTGCCGTCGCCGATATCGACATAGCGCTGTGAGTCCATCGTGCTGAAGTCGCCGAGCTTTATCGTATATGTTTTGTCGTCTGTCGTCAGCGTTATGGTACAGGTCGGGTCATCCAGACCGTACTGGCCGAGATCATCGGCATTTTCGATTGTGAACGATGCCCCGAACTCGCGGAAGGTTTCAAGAAGATTATCTATTGCGTCCGTGCTGACGGGGAAGTCGGCATCGTCATCATACTGCCAGCCGTCATCGGTGCGGCTGAAGCCGAGTGTAGTTCCGTCATAGACCCAGGAAACGGCGGTCACTTTGTCCGGATCGAGCTCGAAGACGGTTTCGCCGCTTGTTTTAATCTGCTCCTGCTTTTCGTTGACATTAAGCGCGATGAGTGCCGCTACGCAGACGATTACCAGAACTCCCGCCAGAATGCACAGTTTTTTAGACCGGCTCATTTTGCGACCTCCTTCTCTTTATGACAACGCAGATGCCGATGCCGAGATATACAATCGGGAAGACGCCGATCATAAGAACCTTGAGCAGTGAAGCGGTGGAGTCGCTTATGGTCAGATAATTGTAGTTGAGCGATTTGCTTCTTATCGACATCGACTCGCTTCCGCCGATGAGCTCGGCGATTGCGTTCATGGCAAGGTCGCCGTTTGCGCCGGAAGACGATGAATTGTATGCATCCTCAAGGAAGTAGGACGAGGTGAACCACACCATTTCGCCGCCGGAGCTTGTTTCGACGGAGACGGCCGTTGCAAACGGTCCGTCAATATCGCCGCTTTCCTTGTCGTATGTCGTCATGGAGTATCCGGCAAGCTTGCTGTAGGATGTGTCGGATGTTGACGCAAGCTCGGTGACAACAGCACCGTTGTTGGAATCGGAAATTGTCAGACCGAGTGAGACTGGCATGATAACGGAGTAATTTGCGTCTATAAGCGAGTCTGTGATATCGCTGCTTATAAGCGTCGGCATGACTGCCGCATTGCCGCCCCAGGCAAAATAGCAGGATGAGTCGCTTTCGACGATTATTCCCTCGTTGGCGGTAACGCCGTAGTCGGAAAGAAGGCTGTAGAGATTGGTCAGAATGCCGTTATCCTGCGTAGGACCTGCGACAACCATGAGCTTGCCGCCGTCGGAGACATAGTCGGCAAGAAGATTGAGTTCGTCCTCGGAAATGTCGCTTTCGGGCGAGTATATCATAAGGCAGTCGGCATCGTCCGGAATAGTTTCAGTTGTAAGCAGCGAAAGAGACTCGGTTTCTATGTTCTCTTTTTCAATCTGCTCGCTGAAGGTATCGGGCAGTGAGGCCTCGCCGTGCCCTTCGATAAGATACATCTTGGGCTGCTCGGTGCTTACGACATAATCGATTGCCGATGTGATTGCGCCTTCGCCGTCAAACGAGGTGGAGTAGGAATATGAATACATGCTCGCGCTCTGGACATATATATCGTTGTAGCTTATATATCTGCTCTTGTCGCCGCTTTCCACGATAAGGCTGTTGTTCGGGACCGTTTCATCGGTGTACTGGGCCGTGAATGTCGGATAGACATCGGGGTTTTTCTTTACGACGGATATATGGTCAGAGCAGCTTTCGTACTTGCTCAGCAGGTTTTCTATAACATCATCCTCCGAACCGGACTGGACGACCCAATAGATGGTTACATCCTGCTGAAGATTGTTGACAACAACCTTGGTATTGCTCGTTATGGAATAAAGCTTGCTTGAGCTTATATCGTATTTCGTCGCCGACGTCGGAAGTGCGGACACGAAGATGTTCAGCGCAACAAGAATTGCCAGAACTATTGCCGTTATAGCAAGCGAGTAGCCGCCGCCGCGCAGGGCATTGCGGTTTTGCTCTCCGCCCGATAATTTCTTTAATGAAAACTTTTTCATCAGTTATACCTCCGTTTCTCCAGTGACTGAACGGTAAGGAACAGGAAAAACGCCGCTACGCTCAGGTAATAAACCACTGAGCTGAGGTCAAACGCACCGTTGACAAAGCTGCTGAACTGCCTGAAGAGGGAGAGCTTGGTCATAATATCCGGAAGCAGGCCCTCAAATGCGGAGCTGTTGATGAAGAACGCGGCCGACAGGGCGATGACAACGATGAAAACAAAGGCGAAGGCAATGTTGTCGTTTTTCGTCAATGCTTTTATGACAAGGCCGAGCAGAATTGCGATTACATACATTGCAATCAGCGAACCCATGGCCGTTGAAGTGGCATACTCGGCAAGGCTTACGCTGTAGTAGTTAAACAAAATAACCGCGATGCCGATACCGGCGGCAAAGCCCTGGTTTTCGGTCAGAGATGAAATGAACATTCCGACGGCTATCAGAGCCGCGCCCATGAGGAAGAATGCAAATATCGAGCCGTAGGATGTCGGCAGGTACACCTCGCCGAACTGCGAAAACAGCAGGGGATACAGGGAGATAATCGCCAGCGGTATAAGATAGACAACCAGCAGAGCCAGATACTTTCCGAGAACGACATGCGTCGTTGTAATCGGAAGAGAATACAGAAGCTGATCGGTGCGCTGCTTGCGTTCCTCGGCTATTGTGCGCATTGTCAGTATCGGGACGATAACAACGAAAATTATCGAGGCAAAGCTGAGGACATATTCAAAGTTGCTCACAGCCGCCTGCAGGTTATAAAGCATCGAGCCTATGCCGACAACGGCAAGAAGAAACGCGCCGAACACATATGCCGTAAGCGAATGAAAATAGGATCGAAGCTCGTGCTTGAACACAGCCTTCATTGCTCATCCTCCTCCTTTTCATCGTCAACATCATCGGAACTTCCGGAATTATCATCGTCTGAGTTATCACTGTCCGGAACAACATTTTCATTTTCGGAATCGGCGACCTCATCGCCGCTGCGATCACCTTCGGTAAGCTCAAGGAACACATCCTCGAGGCTTGCCTTTTTAACGCTCAGCTCAAGCAGAGCTCTGCCGGCAGAGGCAAAGGCCGAGAAGATTACGCGGGAGGTTTCCTGAATGTCATCATTATCTGTCTTGATGCACAGCCTTATTGTGCCGTCGGCGTTCTCAGTGAGAACCTTTATCTCGTTGAGGCCTTCAATGACGCTGAGTATATCCATTGCCTCCTGCACCGAGGCGTCTGTCGTGATGTCTATCT
>CAVAPG010000040.1:0-14232 GCA_963590435.1 bacterium | reverse complement strand
GCAAAAAGCACAGGCTTTTTCGAGCCTGTGCTTTGTTTCTGCTTAGTTTTTGATTATTTCGCTTATTTTCGGTTTTATTCGCTTTTATTAGCTTGCCGAAAGTTTTATTTTCCTACGACTGCGCGGTAGATGAAGGTCACGGCCTGCGCGCGTGTGCAGGTGTTGTCGGGGCTGAAGGTGGTCTTGCCGGTGCCGTTGGTTATGCCGTTTTCAACCGCCCACGAAACCGACATGGCGTAGTAGCAGTCAAACTGACCGACGTCGGAGAAGTCGCACCATTTGCTCACTTCCTCGGAGCCGTTTGCGCGCCAGATGAAGGTTACGATCTGCGCGCGTGTGCAGCTGTCGTTGGGACTGAAGGTGGTCTTGCTGGTGCCGTCGGTGATGCCCTTTTCGACCGCCCACATGATGGCGTCGTAGTACGGACTGCCTTCCTTGACATCGTTAAACGGGTTTACAACATCCTTGCTTACCTCGGGTGAGCCCGCGGCACGGTACAGGAAGGTCACGACCTGTGCGCGTGTGCAGCCAGCGTTCGGAGAGAATGTTCCGATGCTTGTGCCGTTTGTTACATTGTTTCTGGCTGCCCACTTGACTGCACTGTAGTAGTAATCATCTTCAACAACATCGTTAAATGCAAGTTCATATACAGGTGCTCCAATGTAGCTGATGCTGCCTCTGGGGACTGCATATTCTTTGCCGATGACACCCTTGAGCTCGGTGGTGATATAGTCCATGAGTGCCTCATCGAGAGGAATGCCTGTATCAAACTGAGCCGATGCGGAAGCGAAAGCATAGTATGTATCGCCGCCTGCCGCCAGGAAGTTATTCGTTACGACTGCATAGGTTGCAGTTTCATCGAATTTTTCGCCGTTTATATCGTTTATGGTTACGCGGTTAATCGTCTTGGGACCGTAATAGGTTGAGCCGGGATAGGTCGTGTCGTTTGCATCATATGCTTTTGTGCAGTCAATGGTATAGCTCAGACCGGAAACTTGCGGGAATCCGCCGATTGTGGAAGCAGGTGAGCAGTAGGTCGATGCTTCGAGAGCCTCAAGAAGCTCGGCACCGGTGACATACACCACGGCGATGGTGTTGCCGAAGGGCAGGACGGTGTTTACATCTTTTTTGCTGACATCGCCTGCGGAGATTGTTGCGCGGATGCCGCCGCCGTTTGTGACTGCGACAATGTGCTTATCGTCAACCGTGAGGCCGCCGGTTTTCTTTACAGACCATACCATTGAATCGGTGATGAGGTCGCCGAGGTTCGTTTCGCCGTCGCGGTTGCCGTACGCATCTGTGCTGATGGAGTAGGTTTTTTCGCCGTTGAGTTTAACTTCGCTCGTTGCGAAGGTCTCGCCGTATTCGGCATCTATTGCGTCGATGATATCCTGTGCTGCCTTTGCAACGGTCTCGTCCTTTGCACTGTCTTCGGTAATCGCAACCAGATCATTGCTTTCAATCTTCTTCGTTGCGTTGTCGATCACGATAACGCCGATGTTTGCAAACTTCGTGCCGGTGGACTGGATAGGCTCGTTATTATCGCCTGCGGTCATAACAGTGTGGGAGTGACCGTCAATGATGAAGTCAACACCCGTCAAACCTTTCCACAGATCGTAAGAGCGGTTGGGAGCAGACTCGGAGTCAACGCCCAGGTGAGACAGAACGATGATGATATCGGCGCTGTCCTTGAGCTTGTCGGCCTCTTTCTGAACTGCCGCGACCATGTCATCGCCTGCAAGCCATGTAAGACCCTTGATAAGTGCCGGGTTTGCCTTGGTCTGGCTTTCGGGAGTGTTGACGCCGATGAAGCCGACCTTCACGCCGCCGATCTCGAGCACCTTGCTGGCATCATAAATGGTGTTGCCGTTTGCGTCGAGAACATTGCAGCATACGATGGGGAAGTCGGCCTGCTTGAGGTTTTCAACAAGCTGTGCGTAGCCGTAGTCGAACTCGTGATTGCCGATGGTGGCAATGTCGTAGCCTGTCGCGTTCATCATCGTGACTGCGTTCAGACCCTTATTCGAGCTGACCTCGACTGTGCCCTGGCTGAAGTCGCCTGCGTCGACAACCAGGACATCTGCGCCCTGACTTTCGTATTCCTCCGCGAGGGCTGCCATGTTTGCGTAGCCGCTTATCGCACCGTGAACATCGTTCGAGTGCAGAATAACGGACTTGCCTGCCATAGGTTTGGCCTCTCCGTCTGCAAATGCCGGAACCGCAAGGGCAAATACCATTGCAATAACAAGCAGAACAGACAGGAGCTTTTTCATGTTCTTCATGCTGATCCTCCTAAATTTTTTTCGGGTTATCCGATAAGCCCAGTATAGCATAAGGCGCTGAATTTGGCACACCCAATTGCGGCGTATTGAAAAATTTGCCCATATTGCACAAAAGCGCAAGGCGTGACTGTGCAATTTTACCAACCGCGCTATTAACAGAATGTTAAATTTTAATATAAGTGAACGATATTGACTTTTTTGTATTAAATGTTATGATATTTCAGTGAAATCGTAAGACAAAAACCGAAAAAGGATAATAAAGGATAATATATATGCTGTTTTTAAAACGAATATCTCCCGGAAAACTTAAGCTTGCGATAATCGCCCTGATCGTGCTGATTGCGATACTTGCGCTTATATTCACATGGTTCGGGACCTTTGAGCTTTTTCAGTTTAACACGCGCTCGCTGACCGACTGGCGGCTGGGCGGCTCGATAGATTATATCGGCAGTGCAGATGATGCAAAGCAGTATGATGAAGACGGCTTTGAGTGGTTCAGCGACGAAAACGGCGAGGGCATTGTCCAGAGCGATACGGGCACGCGCTATTATCTCGGCAAGCATCCGGATTCCGGACTCGGCAGCTACGGCGTGGTGGGCTTCTCCTCGTCTGAAAAATACTACTCCGTACTCGGAATTCGGGTCGGCGATGATGAGCTTGACGCGAAAACCGAGCTGCTTGATTCAAACTACACGATGGTCTCCGGCGGCTTCAACAGCTGCCGCGCAAAAAAGGGCAGAGTTACCATTGAGCTCAACTTCGAGCACGGCGAGGTCACAAATATTGCGGCGTATCTGTCCGTGACGGATATATTCTGAGGCAGATATGGAGCTTACGGTAAAGCATTTTGACGAGCTCGGCACGCAGGAGATGTTTGAGATATATAAGCTGCGCGTATCGGTCTTTGTTGTCGAGCAAAGCTGCCCCTATCAGGAGGTTGACGATGCCGACAGGCAGGCGTATCACATCGTTTTGCGCGACGGGGACGGAATTGAGGCGTATGCGCGCGTCCTGCCGAAGGGCGTGAACCTTGAAGATGTATCGATCGGGCGTGTTATAGCCGTCAGGCGCCGCTGCGGTCTCGGAAGCAGAATAGTCGCCGCCGCAATAGATACGGCAAGGGAAAAGCTCCATGCCGAAAAAATCACGGTCGAGGCGCAGACCTATGCACGCGGAATGTATGAGAAACTCGGCTTCATTCAGACCTCGGATGAATTCCTCGAGGACGGCATCCCGCATGTGAAAATGACGCTTGAGCTCGGCTGAAATTACAATTAATTCCCCCAAAGGGCTTGACAAAGCCGGGAATCTTTATATAATGTTAATACAATTGAACAAGGCATGATAGAGGTGCGGTTGTCATCAGTAGCTTTGCTAAAGCGCAGGGAGGCGTCAAGCGAAAGGGACCGCCGCCGAAGGGCTCGATTTTCCCGAAGTCGGGTGCCTGGGATGCAGGAGAATATTCTGCATACTGTCGCTTTATGCGGAGAGCTGTCATGACGTCGGCACGATGTGTTTTTCCTGTTGAGTCATGAAGCGTCATGGCTCGATTTTTTTGTTCAAAATAAAAAAGAGAAAAGGGAAGAAACATCATGGAATTTGTAAACACCTTCTGGGCGCTGGTTCCTCCGATTGTCGCAATTGTTCTTGCGCTGATCACCAAGGAAACCTTCAGCTCGCTGTTCATCGGCATACTTGTCGGTGCGCTGTTCGTGGCAGACTTCAGCCCCGTCGGCACTCTTGATACGATGATAACCGAGGGCTTCACCCCGGCTATAGCAGATAATGCGGGCATATTTATGTTCCTCGTTATCCTCGGCATTATGGTCGCTCTGGTCAACTCTACCGGCGCCGCCGCGGCATTCGGCAAGTGGGCGGCAAAGCATGTCAAGACCCGCGCCGGCACGCTGCTTGCAACGTTCGCACTCGGCGTTCTCATTTTCATCGACGACTATTTCAACTGCCTGACGGTCGGCTCGGTCATGCGTCCTCTGACGGATAATCAGAAGATATCCCGCGCAAAGCTTGCCTATCTCATCGATGCCACTGCGGCCCCCGTGTGCATGATCGCACCTGTCTCGAGCTGGGCGGCGGCAGTATCCGGTGTTGCGGAGGATCTGGACGCGGGCATTTCCGGCATTCAGCTTTTCATTCAGGCAATACCCTTTAACTTCTACTCCCTGCTGACCTTCGTGTTCGTCATCGGCATAATCATCATGGGCTTTGACTACGGCCCGATGGCAAAGAGCGAGATTGAAGCTCTCAAGGGCAACCTCGGCTCACTCGGCGGCGACGAGGAGATTGAAAACACAAAGGCTACGCTGTGGGATATGCTCATCCCCATCATTGTCCTCATTATTATGTGCATCATCGGCCTTATGTATGTCGGCGGTTTCTGGGATGCCGAAAGCGGAGTCGCCGGCGACTTCGTCGGAGCGTTCGGTAACACCGATGCATTTGTCGGTCTGCCCTGGGGCTCACTCGTTGCACTGGTGATCACGATAATTTACCTTATCTGCCGCCGCGTTACCACATTCAAGGATGCAATGAGCTGCACAGTCAAGGGCTTTAACGCAATGGTTCCGGCAATTCTTATCCTGACATTTGCCGTCACCCTCAAGAACATGACCAATATGCTCGGCGCAGATGTCTACGTCGAGGGCGTCATGAAGGCCGCATCGGCCGGACTGTTCAAGATGCTTCCGGCGATTATCTTCATCGTTGCATGCCTGCTGGCTTTCGCCACCGGCACAAGCTGGGGCACATTCAGCATTCTCATCCCGATTGTTCTGCCCATCTTCGAGGTCGGCGATCCTCTGCTTATGATCGGCATCTCCGCATGCCTTGCCGGCGCTGTCTGCGGTGACCACTGCTCTCCCATTTCCGACACGACCATCATGGCATCTGCCGGTGCAAACTGCAATCATATTGAGCATGTGCAGACCCAGCTGCCCTACGCAATCACCGTTGCGCTGATAAGCTTTGTAAACTTAATCATCGCGGGCTTTATCCAGAACGCATGGATCTGCCTGCCGATAGGCGTAGTGATAACCATTGCCGTGCTGTTTGTCCTGCGCGCCACAGTCGGCAAGAGAACCAAGACCGTCTCCGACGCAGAGTAAAAAATAAAATTCCGGGCCAAAGGCGCACGGAATTGATACATGTTAATTTGTGGGGCTTGAATCGGCGTATTTCGTTTGATAAGATATGCTTGCTTATGACAGATTTTGAAAATTTGCTTTCGGGTTCTGTGAAGCACAGTCCGAAGCTTTTCGACGAAGTCTGCCGCAGGCATCCCTCCGTTCCTCGGGACGGATCCCACAATGCAGGCAGTGCCCCACTTGAAAGTGGGGCACTGTTCGTCTATTTATCCAGCGAGCTGTCGTACAGCTGCTTGGATGACAGTCCGGTTTCCGCGGCGGCTTTTTTGCAGGCGGCCTTCCGCGAAAGACCCTCTGCGATGTAACGCTGCACAAGGCCGAGAGCATCCTCGGCTGTAAGCTCGTTTTCCTGCTCGGGAGCACCATTTATTACCAGAACAAATTCTCCCTTCGGGGGCGTTGCGGTGAAATATTCAACAGCCTCGCCGAGGGTGGTGCGTATGGTCTGCTCGTGAATCTTCGTCAGCTCGCGGCACAGCGAAATTTTCCTGTCTGCGCCGAATGTGTTTTTCATGTCCTCCAGCGTGCGCATAAGCTTATGCGGCGCCTCGTAAAAAATCATGGTTCGCTTTTCGCCGCGCAGACTTTCAAGATGCTCGCGGCGGCTTTTGTTGGCGGTCGACAGAAAGCCCTCAAAGCAAAATCTCCCAGACGGAAGCGCGGACAGGGCAACGGCCGAGATAAGTGCGGCAGGCCCCGGGACAACGAGCACCTCAATCCCGTTTTCGGCACACAGGCGTACAAGCTCCTCGCCCGGATCGGATATGGCAGGCATTCCGGCATCGGTTACAAGCGCGCAGTTTTCGCCGGCTATAATCCGCTCGAGTATTTTCGCGCCCGAGGCATATTTGTTATGCTCGAAATAGCTCACGAGTGGCTTGCGTATATCGAAATGATTCAGCAGCTTCATCGTCACGCGGGTGTCCTCGGCGGCAATGAAATCGGCCTCGCGCAGCGCCTGCGCCGCACGAGGCGAAAAATCGCCCAGATTGCCTATAGGCGTTCCAACCAGATATAACTTACCGCTCATGCTCGTCCTCCCTGTGATAAATGCGTTTTATTTCTTCGCTCTCGCGCCCGTCCTCGCCGCAGATAAACAGCGGCGGCATGATCTTAAGTCCGGCTGCCGCGCCGCGCCGCGCTTCAATCAGCACAAGCGAGGGCTCTTTTTCCCTTGAATGCGCCACGGTGCGCAGTCTTTTTGCCTCAAAGCCCGTTTCGCGCAAAAGGCAGATTACATCGGCAAGCCTCTCGGCGCGGTGCACAAGGCAGAACGCCCCTCCGGTGCGGCACAGATACGATGCCGCACGGCAGATATCCTCCAGAGAACACAAAAGCTCACCCCGGGCCGAGGCCTTTTTCTCGTCCGGACTTATAAGACCGCTCCCGGCGGCAAAGTACGGCGGATTTGAAACAACAAGGTCAAACTGACCTGTTCTGAAGCTGTCTCTGCACAGGCGAATATCGCCGGTTATTATATCGCATCGCTCGCCGAGCGAGTTAATCGAGATGTTTTTTCTTGCAATGTCGGCGGCATCCGGATTAATTTCCAGCCCCGTCATATGCAGAGCCGTACTTCTCTCCAGCAGCAGCAGCGGCAGTATGCCCGAACCGCAGCCGAGGTCTATTCCGCCTCGCCGTGTGCCGATATTCACAAAGTCCGCAAGCAGCACGGAATCCGTGCCGAGGCGAAAATGCTCCGACTGCTCAAACAGCGGCCCGTTTTTCCACAATTCCATATTTCAAATCGCAAGCTGACGCTTTCCGCTTTCGTATTATTGCGCATATTTGCGAAATTATTTTAGCAAATATGCCGCGTTCCGTCAATGTGCTTGACGGGGAGCACCGAAATGCGGTAAAATCACGGCAAAGGGCATCAACGAATTATTAAACGGAGGTTACCAAGATGAAAAAATGGCTTGTTATTGCACCTGTCGCGGCATTGGCGGCAGCCGGCGCGGCCATCGCGCTCAAGGGCAAGGGCGGTTCCGAGAAAAAACCTGCCGACAAATCCGCCGCAAAGCCTGCGGCAAAAAGCGGCGGCAAGAAAAAGGACGAATTTTCAATCAAAAAACCCAAGTCCGGCGTTTACAGCTTTGCCAGCGGCTTTAAAGACGCAAAGGAGATATGCGTAACGCTCACATACGATGCGGATAAACACGCATTCGGCGTCGTCTCCGAGGGATACCTCACCGACTCCGGCGACTCGCACGTCGCAATATTAAATGCCGATGACTTTTCCATTCAGATCGAGTACGCGCCTTATTATCACGGCGAGGACTTTGCCGCACTCGAGAAGAACATCGAGGAAAGCTATAAAAACTTCGGCAAGGTCAGCTTCAAGAACGCCGAGGGTATTTGCTTCACAAACGGCGGAAGCTACTGCATGGCATTCCCCGCCGCGGACTCAAGCTCGGATTATGTCCTGGTATCGGTAGTTCTCATGGGCGACGACAGCGAGGAGGAGCGCATCAAGCTCCGCTCCAATCCGGAAATGCTTGCAATCATGGATACGATTGTTATAGAGTAAAATTATATAGTAAATATAATAAAGCGCACGGGTTTGCCCGTGCGCTTTATGTTTAGGCTTTGCAATTAATTTACGGCTTTACTGCGCCTTTAATTCCGCCGAGGTAGGTCTGCAGACCGTCAACGAATGTTTTCGGAGTGCTGAGAATACCCTCGACATCGCCCTTGTCGTATGCCTGACCGATTCCCTCGAGCATTGCGACAAAATCATCGGTGGAGCTCTCCACGCCGGCTTCGACATTATCGCCGTAGTTCCAGAGCGTCTCGAGCGTGCTTACGTCGATACCGACATTTTCGCTTACCGCGGACTTGATTTCCGTGAGCTTCGCGGTAACGGTGGCCTGAGTTTTTTCGACCGCGGCGGCCAGGCCGCTGTCAGCGGTGTCACTGTCTGCAAGGCTTGTCGGAACCATAGCAA
This sequence comes from bacterium, assembly GCA_963590435.1. Lineage (GTDB taxonomy): Bacteria > Bacillota > Clostridia > Oscillospirales > Oscillospiraceae > F23-B02. Next base: position 5,842 of record CAVAPG010000040.1, on the reverse strand, counting down.
CAGCCATGAGCATAATAACAGCCAGCAGCATCACAGCATTCCTTTTGAGAGTGTTGGACATTTTGTAACCTCCATTTTCGTGCTTTTTGTTTAACAATATACTTTTCTCTCTTATTTATATACTATTAAAGCATATCATGAGCCGGAACGCAAGCATTTTTTGCTCATTTTGGCAAATATTTTCCAAAAAGATGTTTTCTGCCCCAAAATATAAGAAAGCTCGGCGAAAAACACGCCTCCGAAGACATCGGCGATTACATGCTGCTTGACAAACAGCGTTGAGAGAAACACAAGCACGGCGAACACGCCGCAGAATATTTTAAACCACGGCTTTGCGTCCGGTACCTTCAGCGACTGGCGGAAAACGAGATAGGAAAACAGACAGTGCATCGAAGGGAAGCAGTTCGTCGGAGTATCGGTGGTGTAAATTATAGATAAAATCCAAGTGAAAACATCGCTTCCGTCAAGCTCCGGCCGCGTAACGCAGCTGGGGAATGCGATAAAAATAAAGCAGCAGAAAAGCTCGGCGAATATAATGCCTGCGGTGAAGCGGCAGCACAGCTCCTCGCTCTGGCGGGCAATCATAAGAAGCCCCATTGCCCAGAACACAAAGGTCAGGATGTAGATTAGCACCCATTCCGAGCGCAGAGGAATCATCGCGTCAATCGGAAGGGTTACATCCGTTGCACGGGAGATATCCGCAAAGGCCTTCGTGCCGAGCCAGACGGCGGCGTGCACGATGAGAATCGACAGCAGCGGCACCAGTGCATATTTCTCAAATAATTTCTTGTTTCCGATCGTCATTCGGCTTCTCCGGCTCAGTCTTCCTTGAGGCACTCGGATATGGCCTTTCGGAACTTCGGCAGGACGCCGATTCCGTTTGTCCTGTGCGGCGGAAGCTGATATATATCGTGCCCTGGGTAGTCATTGCCCTCTATAAGCAGCGGACCGTTATCCGTCACGCAAACGTCCCAGCCGACTACGCCGACCTGCGGTATGACCTGACCGGCCTGCTCGACAAGCGCCCTGACTTCATCCCAGAGCGGAATTTTAAAGCCCTTGATAGCGACGCCGGTCATGGGGTGGGTTTCGTATAAATGTCCGGACTTGTCCAGCGCGGGATATATTATCTCGCCCGTGTCCTCTTCGATAGGCACGACCATGCCGCCGTTGTTGAAATTATCGACATATTTGCCGTTGCCGATGCGCAGATACGCGGCAACGACGCGGGTCTTTTTGCCGTGAGTGAAGCTTATAACGCGGCAGGTGTTCACAGAGCACGGATGCAGTGCCATAAGATCGCGGTGCTGCGTGACGCACTCTTCGAGAATGACATTCCCGGCGCCTGCAAGATGCTCGCGCAGCGGCATATCGAGCGTGCGCACATCTATCTTTTCAATGCCGCGGCCGCACTGCCCGTCCACAGGTTTTACCATGAAAACGGGGTTTCTTTCGGTGAATGCTTCAAGCTCCTCGTCCGTTGCCGATGAATAATCAAGCCAGTCGCGGTGGAGGAAATCGGAAAAATTCTGCGCAAATTTAAGCTTGTTTTCAATCTCCGGCATATAGGCAGGGTCGTTGTAGGTCTTGATAAAGCCGTTGTTTATGCCGCGGGTCAGCACGGTTTTTCGCTGTGCGGCGTTGAGATTGTACATCTCAAACAGCCAGTAGTCCATGTAGCCGGCCTGATAGCGCAATCCGCACCAGACCATGTCAAGGAATATAAAAAGCTTGCTGCGTCCGGATTTTTTGTGAACCTCGTCGATTTTCCGGAACATCTGCTTCCAGTTCAGATTTGCGACGCGGCCAAACAGAAATTTAAGCTTTCCCATCGTCTTCCCCCTTCGGGCAATTATTTTTCACTACATTATATTATCCGACTGCTGTAAAATCAATCATTTTCGGTTAAGCATGCAAAAAGCCCGACCATAAGAGTGTCGGGCATATAGAAGGTTCGCTTGCGCCGTTATACAATGCCGCCTTCGGCGACGACGGCCTTTACGGCAAGCATCGAGTAGTTCCAGTTGCTTTTCATTGCAAGCTCCGCGCCGAAGGGATCCTTAATGCGGAAACTGTCAATCATTAGCTTATGGTCGCTGTAGGACGTACCCATTGTGTTATCGCGGAAGAACATATAGTCAAGCCGTGCTATGCGCACCCACAGTGATGAGCAGAATTCGCTGATGAATTCGTTGCCCGCAATTTCGAGAATTTTCTCGTGAAAATTCTTGTCTGCCATGAGGATAGCCTCTGCGTCGCCGCTGTCCATTGCCTCGCCGAAGCGCGCATTGAGCTCCTCGAGCGCTTCTATATCGCCGCTTTCCGCCTTGTCCACCGCAAGGCGCACCGCAAGGCACTGCAGGGTCTGCATGGGCAGATAATAGCTTTCGATATCGTCAAGCGCAAGATCGGCTATAATCGTAGCGCGTCCGGGAAATGTGTATATAAGCTTCTGCTGCTCGAGAATTTTCAGCACCTCGCGCACAGGCGTGCGGCTGACATTGAAATATTCGGCAATCTCGGTGTCGGATATCTTCTCGCCGGGGCGCAGCTGCATAACCGTTATCCAGTGCTGCATCGTTTCGAGTATGTCGGTCTTTGCCGGCAGATTATTTTCTTTGTGAGGGTAATTGGGAAGCGGCATATTTTTCTCTCCATTGCTGAATTTTTCCGCAAGCGAAACGGGTGATGATTAATATTAATTAATCTAATTAATATAGTATAACATCGTGATAACAGCGCGTCAAATCGCGCCTTGCATTGGGTGCAGACATGTTGTACAATAAGTATTGAGAAGAATTTTTTAGAACACAAAGGGGAACAGGCAGATATGCTCTTTACATCAAAGGTAAGCGCCGCATACGGAAAGCTTACGCATTCGCAGAAGGTCGTCGCAAATTATGTCGATGAAAATTATGAGGAAATTGCCTTTTCCACTCTTGAGGAGATGGCTGAAAAAATCGGCGTAAGCACGACGACGGTCATACGATTTGCACGTGCGCTTGATTATTCCGGCTTTTCCGAAATGCAGGACAGCATAAAAAAAGAGATACAGACCAAGGGCTCACTGCCCGACAGACTTGAGCGCGCGGCATCGTCGCCCGGAAACGACCTGCTGGAAGAGGCGTTTTCAACGGACATAAAGAACATTCAGCTCACCCTTGCCTCACTGCACACCGATGACCTTGAAAAGGCGATAGACATGATAAGCGGCGCGAATAATATTTATGTTCTCGGTATGCGCAGCAGCTTCTCGCTGGCCCATTACATGGTTTCCCGCCTGGGCGAGATTAAGCGCAACGTGCATTTTATCCAGACGACCGGACTTATCTACCCCGAGGAGATAGTAAACGCGCAGGAAGGCGATGTGTGCATTGCCTATATCTTTCCGCGCTATTCGCGCATCGGCATTAATATCCTCGCGTGGATGCGCAGTCACGGCGTGAAGGTTGTTCTGTTTACGTCGAATAACGACCTACCGGTCAAGGCCTATGGCGATGTGTGCTTTAACTGCTCGATAAAGAGCGTCTCGTGCAAGAACTCACTGACGGCACCAATGTGCCTGACAAACTATCTCGTTGCCGAGCTTGCTCTGCGAAATTACGACGAGGCACACGATGTGCTCTCCCGAACAGAGGAGATTCTCAGCACGGGATTTTATCTCGGAATATGATATAAAAATAATAAACATAACAAATGTTGGGGTAGCCGGTGGCCACCCCAACATTTTTATATAGGGAAGGGAGATTCTTCGAATGATATCACTCGCACTGAGCGGGATTTTCCCAGAGCAGAAGCTTGGTGCCGATGCCCTTTTCCAGAGCGGTCTGATACAGATCATAGCCGAGGCCGAGGTCGAAAACGCTCATGCCGCAGGCGATGAAGCAGATAATGTCGTCATCACTTGTGCGTCCCTGCTGCTGACCCATGATAATCTTGCCGATGGCCAGAGCGTCGTCGAGCTGCTCCTTCAGGCCGAGGTCGATGAGGTGATATACAGGTCCGCCGATGACTCCGGCGTAGTACTCTTCCTTGTCGCCGGTTGCAATGGCGTCCTCAACGTAAGCGTGGTGCAGACCGATGTGGTCGTATACTACCTTCATCTTGGTCCACAGGCCGCCGTTTTTCTCATACTCGCCGCCCTCTTCCTGGTCGAAATGTACGGGGCCGGAGGCGAGGATGGTACAGCCGGGCTTTACCCATTCGCCCTTGATGTTCAGGAAGGCTGTGCGTGATGCGGCAACGGAGATAACATCTGCCTGGCGGACTGCCGCTTCGAGATCCTGCTCGACGACAGCTTCAACGCCGTATGCCTCGCGCACATGGGCTGCCAGCTTCTCTGCCGGAGCGACGGAATGGTTGTTGCATATTACTTTCTTTACCTTGGGCATCTGGGTGATGATATTGTCAAGGCAGGATGTGCCTATAGCACCGCAGCCGATGCACAGCAGGACCTCTGCGTCCTTGCGGGCAAGGTAACGGGTCGCAACGCCGGGAACGGCGCCGGTGCGTGCAGCGCTCAGAAGGTTTGCGCTCATGTATGCGAGGGGTTCGCCGGTATCTTTATTGTTGAGAGTGACCATCAGGACACTGCGCGGCAGACCCTTTTTCTTGTTTGCGGCGTTTGAGCCGTACCACTTCTGACCGCAGATGTCAAATCTGCCGCCGAGGTATGCCGGCATGGCAACGAAGCGGCGGTCGGGGCCGGCAACGGGCATGTTGGGGAATTCGCTCTCCTTCGGAAATACGATGTACATACCGTGGTTGTTGTGGTTGCTTCCGCCCATAAGATAGTCGCCCTTTGCCAGAAGGGTAAATACCTCTTCGGCATTGTCAATGCATTTTTTTGCGTCGAGTACGCCGGCGGCGATTGTGTCGGGCTCGGACATGTAAAGGAATTCGGTTTTATGAGCCATGATGGTTCTCCTTTCGGTTAATATCCCGTATTTTTTCAAACAGCAATGCGATATATTGCTCTGCGATATATCAAAATTACAATGTATGAGCGAAATAGTCAATGCTCAAAGCCCGTAAATAATAATATATTTGCAAAAGAGGATAATATTATTTCTTTTTTTATAAAAATAACAAATTTGTGTTGACTGTAGAGCGGAATGTGTGTTAATATTTTTGTACTGAATAATACAGAAAATATTAATATCTACTATGACGGAGGTGTGAACTACATGAGCGATCAAGTGCCGAAACTCAGACTGACCAATCAGAGTATCAGTTCGGCATCCAAGACTGTCGGACGTCATCGCCATCGTGAACCTGAAATGCTGCTGGTCACGAGCGGGGAGCTCCGGGCGCTGCTGAACAATCGGGAGATAGTCCTCCACGAGGGTGAAGGACTGTTTATAAACAGCGGTGCCGTGCACGGAGTAATCGCAAACACAAAGGAAGGTGCCAACTTCCTGAGCGTAAGCTTCGATGTCGAGTGCATCACGGGTTCAGAAGATACGCGGCTAGTTGCGCGCTATATTGACCCCCTGCTCAACGCGCGCAATTTTGAGTATATCCCCCTGCGCGGAAGCGGTTGGGCAAACGATATATGCGATATCATGCGCAGTATGCAGGCGACATATTCGTCCAAAATGCCCGGCTATGAGCTGAAGCTGAAGATAAAGCTGTCAGAGATATGGCTCACACTGTATGAAAACTGCATACCCGATATCGGCGATAAACACGGCGTTTCGCACACGGAAAAGGCGCGCATAGATGTTCTGCGCAGATTCATTCAGGAAAACTACGCGGAAAAGATAACCCTCGAGGATATTGCGGCGGCGGCACATATAAGCCGCGGAGAATGCTGCCGCATATTCAAACGTCTGTATAACAC
>CAVAPG010000039.1:0-14495 GCA_963590435.1 bacterium | reverse complement strand
ACACCACAAGAAAGGACTCTGTATGCTCTATGAAAGATAATACAACAAAACTTCTCGGATTGGAAGATGTAATCGTAAAAAATGTTTATGAAGATGCAAGCGGCTGCCATGTGGAGATAGATCTCCCTCGCCGGAAACACCGCTGTCCGCGCTGTGGAACGATGACAGACCGAATGTAAATATGTTCTGACCGGACGATTTCACTAAACATGCTGCAAATTATGTCGAAAAACATGCAAATTATGCAATTTTCAACTTTTGGGTAATAAAATTTTATAAAATACTACAGCGAAGACCGCAGACGGTAGATGTCGATTGATTATCGATTGACTGAGTCGTGACTCAACCCGTCCTGACGTTTCGTTCTCCCACAATATATTATTTGATGAAGAAATCCCGCCTTTTCAGACGGGATTTCTTCATTATATGCTATATGCTGTTAAACGGCTTTGCGCCGAGCAGAAAAACTGATTACTGCTGTTCTTTGATTGCTGCCTGTGCGGCGGCGAGACGTGCGATGGGAACACGGAACGGGCTGCATGAGACATAGTCGAGACCGACATTGTGGCAGAACTCGACAGACGAAGGATCGCCGCCATGCTCACCGCAGATACCAAGGTGCAGGTCAGGACGGGTTGCACGTCCAAGCTGGCATGCCATCTTTACGAGCTTGCCGACGCCGACCTGGTCAAGCTTTGCAAACGGGTCGTTTTCATAAATCTTCTTGTCGTAGTAAGCACCGAGGAACTTGCCGGCGTCGTCACGGCTGAAGCCGAATGTCATCTGGGTAAGATCGTTTGTGCCGAAGGAGAAGAACTCTGCCTCTTTTGCAATCTCGTCGGCTGTCAGTGCGGCTCTGGGGATCTCAATCATTGTTCCGACAAGATACTTCATCTTAAGACCGCTTGCGGCGATGAGCTCGTCTGCGTTCTTGACAACGACGTCTTTAACGTACTTGAGCTCCTTGACTTCGCCGACCAGAGGAATCATAATTTCGGGAACCATGTTCCACTCGGGATGACGCTTCTGGACATTGATAGCGGCACTGATAACTGCACGCGTCTGCATTGCGGCAATTTCAGGATAGGTGACAGCCAGACGGCAGCCGCGATGTCCCATCATGGGGTTGAATTCGTGCAGGGAGGCGATAAGCGCCTTGATTGCTTCGACGGTCTTACCCTGTGCCTTGGCGAGTGCTTCAATGTCAGCTTCTTCGGTAGGAACAAACTCATGGAGAGGAGGATCGAGGAAACGGATGGTAACCGGGCAGCCTTCCATAGCCTCATAGATGCCTTCAAAGTCGGCCTGCTGCATTGGCTCGAGCTTTGCAAGAGCCTTGACGCGCTCTTCAAGTGTGTCTGCGCAAATCATCTCGCGGAATGCGGCAATACGGTCGCTGTCGAAGAACATATGCTCTGTACGTGTAAGACCAATGCCCTGTGCGCCGAGCTCACGTGCCTTGCGTGCATCGTACGGAGTGTCTGCATTGGTGCGAACCTGCAGGCGGCGATACTTATCAGCCCATGCCATAATGCGTCCGAATTCGCCGGCGATTGTTGCATCCACAGTGGGGATAATGCCGTCATAAATCTTGCCGGTAGAGCCGTCAATAGAAATGAAGTCACCCTCATGGAAGATCTTGCCTGCCAGCTCAAACTGCTTGTTTTCTTCGTCCATCTTGATATCGCCGCAGCCGGATACACAGCACTTGCCCATGCCGCGTGCAACAACAGCCGCATGGCTTGTCATACCGCCGCGAACGGTCAGAATACCCTGTGAAGCCTTCATACCTTCGATATCCTCGGGAGAGGTCTCGAGACGAACAAGAACTACCTTCTCGCCGCGCTCGTGCCATGCCTTTGCGTCCTCAGCAGTAAATACGACCTTACCGCAGGCAGCACCGGGGGATGCACCCAGACCTTTGCCCATCGGAGTTGCGGCCTTGATGGCAGCTGCGTCAAACTGGGGATGAAGCAGTGTGTCGAGGTTTCTCGGATCTATCATTGCAACAGCTTCTTTTTCGCTGATCATTCCCTCGTCAACGAGGTCGCATGCAATCTTAAGTGCAGCCTGAGCTGTGCGCTTGCCGTTACGTGTCTGGAGCATATACAGCTTGCCGCTTTCAACGGTGAACTCCATGTCCTGCATGTCACGGTAGTGGTTTTCAAGTATATTGCAAACTTTTTCAAACTGTGCAAATGCTTCGGGGAATTTCTCGGCCATCTGTGCGATGGGCATCGGGGTACGTACACCGGCGACGACGTCTTCACCCTGTGCGTTGGTCAGGAACTCGCCCATAAGCTTCTTTTCGCCTGTTGCGGGGTCACGAGTAAATGCAACGCCGGTGCCGCAATCGTCACCCATGTTGCCGAATGCCATCATCTGAACGTTTACAGCGGTGCCCCAGCTGTACGGAATATCATTATCACGGCGATATACATTTGCACGCGGGTTATCCCAGCTGCGGAAAACAGCCTTGATTGCTCCGATGAGCTGTTCCTTCGGGTCAGTGGGGAAGTCCTCACCGATTTTGCTCTTATACTCTGCCTTGAACTTGCCGGCGAGCTCTTTAAGATCCTCGGCGGTAAGCTCTACATCCTGAGTTACGCCGCGAGCTTCTTTCATCTCGTCAATGAGCTGTTCAAAGTATTTTTTGCCGACCTCCATAACAACGTCGGAGTACATCTGAATGAAGCGGCGGTAGCAGTCCCATGCCCAGCGGGGATTGTTGGACTTCTTTGCCATGACATCAACAACCTGTTCATTAAGTCCGAGGTTGAGAATAGTGTCCATCATACCGGGCATAGATGCACGTGCACCGGAGCGTACGGATACGAGAAGAGGATTTTCAAGATCGCCGAACTTTTTGCCGGTGATGCCTTCCATCTTGACCACATATTCCATAATTTCGGCCATGATCTCGTCATTAATCTGCTGACCGTCTTCGTAGTACTGCGTGCAGGCCTCTGTGGTGATGGTGAAGCCCTGAGGCACAGGAAGACCGATGTTGGTCATTTCCGCAAGGTTTGCACCCTTGCCGCCCAGCAGCTCACGCATCTTTGCGTTGCCTTCGGAGAACAGATAAACATACTTCTTGCTCATTGAGTAATCATCCTTTCATATGAATGCGCGCAAAAGCGCGCGTTTTTTACTTTTTAAGTCTTGCCTCGAGATCGTCAAGCTCCTGTGCAAGCTTTTTGGGGAGCTTGTCACCAAATTGAGCATAATACTCACGGATGCCTTTGCATTCCTCAAGCCAGAGCTCCTTGTCAACGCTGAGGATATCTTTAACAGTATCAACGCTGACATTGACACCTTCCAGATTTATGTCTTCGGGTCTGGGTTCATATCCGAGCTCTGTTTCGACGGCGTCCTTCTCACCGAAGCAGCGTCCGAGTATCCACTCAACAACACGCAGGTTGTCACCGAAACCGGGCCACTGGAAGTTGCCTTCATCATCAGTGCGGAACCAGTTGACATTGAAAATCTTCGGAGGATTGGAGAGCTTTGCACCCATATCCAGCCAGTGCTGCCAGTAGTCGCCCATGTTGTATCCGCAGAACGGACGCATTGCCATGGGATCGCGTCTTACGACACCGACCTTGCCGGTTGCGGCTGCTGTTGTCTCACTTGCCATAACTGAGCCAACAAACACGCCGTGATCCCAATCGCGTGACTGATAGACCAGAGGTGCGGTTTTTGCACGGCGTCCGCCGAAGATAATGGCGGAAATGGGAACTCCGGTTTTGCTTTCAAACTCAGGGCTGATGCACGGGCAGTTCACAGCGGGAGCGGTGAAACGAGAGTTGGGATGCGCGCCCTTGCTGCCGTCTGTGCAATCCCATTTTTCGCCCTTCCAGTTTTCTGCGTTCTTCGGGGGATTTTTATCCATACCCTCCCACCAGACAGTATTGTCATCGAGGTTGCGGACGACGTTGGTGAAGATGGTGTTTTTCTTGGTCGCTTCAAGAGCATTTGGATTCGATTTCATACTTGTGCCGGGAGCGACACCGAAGAAACCGTTTTCAGGGTTTACTGCCCACAGACGGCCATCAGCGCCGATGCGGAGCCATGCAATATCATCGCCGACTGTCCAGCACTTCCAGCCCTTTTCACGATAAGCCTCCGGAGGAATAAGCATTGCAAGATTTGTCTTGCCGCATGCGGACGGGAAAGCACCGCAAACATAACGAATTTCACCCTGCGGGTTCTGAACGCCGAGGATGAGCATATGCTCTGCCATCCAATCCTCTTTTCTGCCGAGGGTTGATGCTATGCGCAGTGCAAAGCACTTCTTGCCAAGCAGAACATTGCCGCCGTAGCCGGAGTTAACGGACATGATTGTGTTGTCTTCGGGGAAGTGGACAATATATCTCTTTTCCGGATCGAGTTCAGCCTTTGAGTGAAGGCCTTTTATGTAATCTGCATTATCGCCGATTGCGTCGAGAACTTTAGTGCCTATACGCGTCATTATTGCCATTGAAACAACAACGTAAATGCTGTCGGTCAGCTCAATGCCGTACTTCGCAAAGTCAGATCCGACTACGCCCATGGAGTAGGGAATAACATACATTGTGCGTCCCTTCATCGAGCCGTCGAATATACCGTACAGCTTCTCGTACATCTCCTTGGGGTCCATCCAGTTGTTGGTCGGGCCGGCATCCTCCTGACGCTTGGAGCATATAAACGTACGGTCTTCAACGCGTGCAACGTCGTTCACATCAGAGCGGTGAAGATAGCAGCCGGGCAGCTTTTCTTCATTGAGCTTAATGAGCTCACCTGTACCCATTGCCTCGGCACGCAGTTGCTCGAGCTGTTCCTCAGAGCCATCAATCCAGACAATCTTTTCGGGTTTAGTGAGTGTAGCCATCTCGTCTACCCACTTAAGAATGTGGACATTATCGGTCAGTTTCATGATTTTCCCTCCGTATTTTCATAAAAATTATTACCAATAACACCTTAATTAAGACTAACATCATTATTAGTGCTTAATCAATGCATTTTGCTTACAAAAATTAGTTCAAAACATTGCAAAAAGCATCAGAGATTTTTGCAAAATCACCAATGGACAGAGCCTCTCCGCGCACTTTGGGATTAATTCCGATGTCTGAAAGACATTTCTCGATTATTTCTTTTGATAATTCGCCGAATCCCGAACTGAGTGCATTCAGCAGAGTCTTTCGGCGCTGTGCAAACGCAGCTTTAACAACCCGCATAAACACAGTCTCACTTTTCACCTCAATCGGCGGCTGTTTTCGGCATTGAAGCCGTATAACGCACGATGTGACCTTGGGTTGGGGGATGAAGCAACTGGGGGGCACATCGAACAAAAGCTCAGGCCGCGCGTACCAGTTGACGAACACAGTGAACGCGCCGTATTCTGCCGTTCCGGGATTTGCACATATTCTTCTGGCAACCTCTCGCTGAATCATAATCGTTATCGAGTCAAAGCATTTGCATTCAAGCAATTTTGACACAACCGGCCCTGTAATATTATACGGCAGATTAGCGCAGACTGCATAATTCATCCCCGGCATTTTTTCATTTAAAAGCCTCGGGATATCTGTTTTCAGAACATCCCCATAGACAATTTCGACATTTTCAGCTATACCGACAGTTTCATCAAGCATCGGCTTGAGTGAACTGTCAAGCTCAACTGAAACAACCCTGCCGGCACGGTACGACAGTTGCTGTGTGAGGCATCCTATGCCCGGACCGATTTCCAGTACGCCGGTGTTTGAATCCAATTTTGCCGCATCGGCAATGTCTTCCGGAACCCATGCAGCAGTGAGAAAATTCTGCCCCATGCTTTTCGAAAAGCGAAAACCATGACGTGTGAGTAATGATTTAATATCGTTTATGTCAGTAAGATTCATTTTTATCACCGTCAAAGTATTTTCTCAAAGCACTGCCGAGCGGGATCGTGTCCCGGTTCGGAGGAGCACAACATATTTCCGCGATAGACAAACCCGCAGTTTTTAAGAAGACTCTGCATTGGCTTGTTCTTTCTGTGAGTGTCTGTTCGCAGTGATTCAGCACCGAGCTCCCTTGCCTTGTTTTCAAATGACGATACCAGCATTGCACTGAGTCCCGTCCCACGAAACTGCGCAGCTACAGCCGCACGATGCATCGTGCAGTACCTGCCGCTTCCGTGCCAACGACCATCGGTTATACTGTCATAATCTGGCTCATCATCGTCGCTCAGGCAGAAAAAGCCTGCAATATCATCACCGTATGTCATAACATAGCACTTTCCGACGCTAATATCCGTCATGAAATTCTCTTGTGTCGGATATTCACCCTGCCACTGATCAACACGGTGTTTTTTTAGGTAATTTCTTGCCTGCCGAACAATGAGCATGATATCGTCAATATCGTCCGCCAAAGCAACTCGGCAGTCAACCGGCTTTGTAAGCTTCATGCGGCTCCGGTCTTTTTTTATCTCCTCTACGAGCCTAAGATCAGCCTTGTCCGTGAGCTCCAGGCGACTGAACATATCCGGCCGCTTATCCATAGTGCGCTCAAGACTTTTTTTCCGCCGCCATTTTGCAACGGCGGCATGGTCGCCGCAAAGAAGCACTTTCGGCACCTCTCTGCCTTCCCAAATTTCAGGTCGGGTGTATTGCGGATATTCAAGCACTCCGCTCCAGTGACTCTCGTCTGTGAAGCACTCTTCATCTGCCAGTACACCGGGAACGAGCCTGCAAACGGAGTCGGCCACTGCCATCGCCGCAAGCTCTCCGCCGGTGAGAACAAAATCCCCGAGAGATATCTCCTCATCAACGCACTGTTCAATGAAACGTTCATCAATGCCCTCATAGTGACCGCACACGAGTACGAGATGATCATAGTCAGACTTTAATCTGCGGGCAGTTGCCTGATTATAAGGTTTGCCCTGCGGGGACATATATATAACGCGGCTTCGCTTGTTGGGGACGGTTGACATAATATAATCGAGGCATGACTTGAGCGGCTGTGCCATCATGACGCAGCCCCAACCTCCGCCGTACGGATAATCGTCAACCTGACACTGTTTGTTTTCCGTGTAATCGCGAATCTGCACGCAATTTATCTCTATTATGCCCTTTTTCGCGGCCCTGCCGAGGATACTTTCGTGCATCAAGGCATTCATTGTATCCGGAAAAAGCGTCATTATATCTATCCTCATCTGAGGATTTTTTTCTTCTTCAAAGGTTAACATAATGTTGCTACATGCCTTCTATCAGATGTACGGTTATAATTCCGTTTTCAGCATCGGTATTCAAAATAAATTCCGGTACTGCCGGAATCATATGCTCCGCATCTCCGCGGACAATATATACGGAGGATGCCGGCGTTTCAAGAATATCCTCAAGCGTTCCGATAACTGTCCCATCTTCGGTTTGAACCCTTGCGCCGATGATATCGCAAAGAAAATATTCGCCTTTTTTCAGCTTCGCATCATTCCGATCGATATAAACTGTCTTATTTTTAAGGCTCATCGCGGCGTTTACATCATCGACTCCGGCAAGCTGAGCGATAAGAAAACCCTTGTGCGCACGAGCGGATAAAAGTTCGACGGGCTTTGAGTCTATATATAAGGTCTTAAAACGCCGCATAAATTCAGGACTGTCAAGCCATACCTGAATCTTTACTTCGCCGTGTACACCGTGGGTATTTACGATTTTGCCTGCTTCGATGTATTGCTGCTTTTGCATGAACAAACCTCCGAATTTGCTGAATAATAATTTACCACTGCATGCGTAAATTAACAAGTCAAACGATTAAAATTAATTGATTTAAAACAGATAAACTCTCATTTCATAGGGCCTTGTAGTAAATCCGTTTGAAATCACGAAATTATTGTCGTAGTTTCCGAATACCTGTTTTGACTCGTCAAGTACAATGCCACTCGGTGCATCAAAGCGAACGCTTTTTTCGGAGTATGAGCATATAACCAGCAGCTTTTTTCCGGCAAGGTTTCGCTCATAAACAAAAAGCTCTTTGCTTTTCGGCAGATGTTCGATGTAATCGCCGTATATTACAACCGGATTTTCCCGTCTGAACTGCAGCGCATCGCGGTAAAAATTGAGAAGACTCTTCGGGTCATCAAGCTGATTTTCAACATTTATGTCTTTATAATTATCATTAACAACGAACCACGGCTTGCCGCTTGTAAAGCCGGCATTTTCCGCCGATGACCATTGCATGCATGTCCGCGCATTATCACGAGAGGCTTTTTGTGCAAGCTTCAGGACCCGTTCTTTTGAAAGACCAAGTGAGAGTGCGATGCGCGCATTGTTCTTCACCATGATATCCTTATACTCATCAAGGCTTTTCAGGGGTGTGTTCAGCATTCCGATCTCCTGTCCCTGATAGACAAACGGTGTGCCGCGCTGGAAAAGGTAGCTTGCCGCAATACTCTTTCCGCTTTCCACGCGGTATTTCTCGCTGCCGTAGCGGCTTATAATGCGCGGATGGTCATGGTTTTCCATATACAGTGCGTTCCAGCCCTTGCCGTACATCTTCGTCTGCCATTTGGTAAACGCCTTTTTGAGCTTTATGAGATCAAACGGCCGCTGCAGGAAATCGGTTATGAAGCAATCGGCCTCCATGTGCGAAAAGTTTATCATCATATCCAGAACCTTGTTCTTGCCTTCGCGCACATAGCTGAGCGCAACCTCAGGCTCCATGCGCGGACCTTCACCGACCGTAAAGCAATCATAGAAGTCCAGAACTTCTTTCTTGAACTCGGCAAGATAGTCGTGCACCTTCGGCAGATTCGTGTAATACTGCATACCCGTTGCCGCCGGGAGCTTAACCTTTGCGCTGGGAAGACCGTCTGCCTTGGCAATATAGGTTATGACATCCTCGCGGAAGCCGTCAACACCCATGTCGAGCCAGAAGCGCATGATATCCTTGACCTCCCGGCGCACCTTGGGATTTGCCATGTTCAGATCGGGCTGTTTCTTAGAAAATATGTGCATATACCACTCATCCGTGGCCTTGTCATATTCCCATGCTTTGCCTTCGAACAGACTGTCCCAGTTGTTCGGCGGGCGTTTCTTGCCCCTGCCGGGACGCCAGTAGTAATAATCTCTGTAGGGGTTATCCTTGCTGCTTCGACTTTGCTTGAACCATTCATGTTCATCCGACGAGTGGTTGATAACAAGATCCATGAACACGCGAAGTCCACGCTTGTGCGCCTCATCAAGCACCTGCTTGAACACCTCAAGGTTGCCGAAATCGGGATGTATGTTTTTATAGTCAGATATGTCATATCCGTAATCGGAATTCGGAGACGGGTAAATAGGCGAGAACCATATGCCGTCGACATTAAGCGAGGCGATGTAGTCAAGCTTTGACAGTACGCCCCACAGATCGCCTATGCCATCCCCGTTGCCGTCGCAAAAGCTGCGGCACCATATTTGGTACACCGCCATTTCCTTATACCAGCATTTATCTTCCATAACATTCTCTCCAAATATAAATAAAACACAACACTACTCCATGTTACTGATAATATTACCATATCCCGCCCCGCCTTGCAAATGGTATTGTAAAAACGTTCTGATAATATCACATACAGCGTATACATTCTGCCCAAACCTCAACGGATCATAAGCAATACAAAGTCCTTTCTTATAGCGTTTGGTATCTTCATTATAAAGGATTTTCCTGTTATGCTCTATTTTTTTTAGCTTTTCCCAATTAAAAAATGTTGGGTGCAGCCTATCCTTTTCGGACGGTTACCCCAACATTTAGTTTAGAACCGTTTTTCAGTCGTCCATATCTTTATCAATTATCGCACCGGAGTATGCTTCAATCTCGTACTCGTATTCAAGTGCGATTGTTTTAAACTCAACATCATAGTACCATACGCCATTATCATATTTGATTTTTGTTTTCAACTGCGACACCTGGTTTTCCGCAAGTCCCGCATCACTGAGTGCAATCTGCTGTGCCCGCTCCTGGCCTATGAGCAGTTCGTCATCGCGAGTTTGGTACACCAGATATAAAATGCCTGCGGCAATAAGAGCAATTATAACGGCACATACTATAATTATTTTTACGCTTTTCTTCATGTACATCTCCTTTTTTATTTCATCGGTACACTAATAAATATTGATTATGATTATATCATTTGTCAGTATGTTTGGCAACAGTACTGTTTTTTCAGATTCTTGCATAAAAAGAGGAATTTTCAGTTGACAATGCGAAATGATTCAACTATAATATTCAAGCGACTGTGGAGAGGTGTGCTATGCTTCTTGATTTGAGACAGATAATTGAGGTTCCCGGAAAGAGCGTTCCTTTTGAATGCGAATTGAGTACGGACGGACTTGAGTTTGATTCCATTAAAGAGTATATAACACCGCCTACAGCTGAAGGCAGAGTGTTCAATGAGGCAGGTATCCTGACACTCGAGGGTACCCTAACCGCTGAAATGACTTGTGTCTGTGACAGATGTGGTAAACTGTTTGACAGCGTCAAGGTGATGGACCTGCATGCCTTCATATCCGACAGAGAGTCTGAAGATCCCGAGGTTTTTGTTCTCGACGGGGACAATCTTGATCTCGATGAAACGCTCTCGACCCTTTTCATCCTTGACATGGAAACAAAATTCTTGTGTTCCGAGGATTGCAAAGGACTTTGCTCCCGATGCGGAGCCGATTTAAACCTTGGTCCCTGCGCATGCGGGAAGGAAATTGATCCGAGGCTTGCTGTTCTTCAGCAGCTGTTGGATAATGATTAATTAATACTTACGCTGTTACAGCGATTTTCAGGAGGTGTCACCATGGCAGTCCCTAAGGGAAAAGTATCAAGACAGAGACGTGACAAAAGACGTTCGTCTCACTGGAAGCTCGAGGCTCCCGGCATCATAAAGTGCCCCAACTGCGGCGAGTTCAAAATGCCCCACCGTGCGTGCAAGGCATGCGGTATGTATAACGGCCGCAAGGTTCTCAATGTTGACGAGAAGTAATTAAAATGCTCAAGGAGGAAAGGGTACCCTTTCCTCCTTTTGCGTATTTATGTATATGTGTTCATGAAGAATGATATTATTTCAAAAATTGATAACGATAGTCCTCTGCTTCACAGAGTACACATAGGCGATGAAATTGTCAGCATAAACGGCAACGCCATCCATGATGTACTTGACTACAAGTATTTTTCCTATGATCCTTCACTGCATATAGTCGTGCGGCGGCCTGACGGAACGGAGCATACTGTCAGAGTAGAAAAACCTGAAGGCAAAGATCTCGGACTTGAATTTTCGGAGTATCTGATGGATAACGCTCGAAGCTGTGCAAATAATTGCGTGTTCTGCTTTATCGATCAATTGCCCAAAGGAATGCGTAAAACCATGTACTTTAAAGACGATGACGCACGCCTGAGTTTCTTGCTTGGCAATTATATAACTCTTACAAATCTATCCGAGCGCGAGATACAACGCATAATCGATCTGCACATAAGTCCTGTTAACATATCCGTTCACGCGACCGATCCTGAATTAAGGGTTAAGCTCCTGCGCAATAAGAACGCCGGGAAGTGCTTAGACATTATGCGTCGTTTCGGCAACGGCGGAATAATTATGAACTGTCAGATTGTCTGCTGCCCGGGTCTTAATGACGGTGATGCACTTATGCAGACGATGGAGGATCTTGCTGCAATGTATCCGGCGGTTCACAGCGTATCAATAGTTCCTGTAGGGTTGACAAGATATCGCGACGGCCTGTATCCGCTTGCGCCGTTTACTCCCGAGCATTCGGCAGAGACTATCGATATGGTTACAGACTTCGGTGATGAATGCTTACGCAAATACGGAACACGTATTTTTTTCTGCTCGGATGAAATGTATATATGCGCCGGTCGCAATCTTCCGGACGATGATTTTTATGAGGAGCACACGCAGCTTGAAAACGGCGTTGGAATGATACGCCTGCTTGAACGGGAGTTCAAAGGGGCGCTGAGCTTATCCGATAAACCCGATGGTGTTGCATTCTCTATAGCATGCGGAGTATCTGTTGCTCCTTTTTTTGAAAAATTAATTTGTTCTGCCGCAGAAAAATATGATAATATAAACGGAAGAGTTTACGCAATACAAAATGACTTTTTCGGTCACGGAGTGAATGTTTCCGGGCTCATAACCGGTCAGGATCTTATTTCTCAGCTCAAAGGCAAAGAATTGGGCGAGCGACTTTTCGTATCGCAAAATATGCTTCGCCGCGAAGAGCTCGATTTTCTTGACGATGTTACCCTTGAGGAAGCCGTCGAAGCACTCGGTGTACCCATATACCCGATAGAGTCAGACGGATTTGCCCTCTGGGATGCCATCAGCGGCGACAATATACCCGAGGTTAAAATACCTGTACGCTCCCCTGAGCGGCAGCAATATTATAAATATAATCAGAACGGGGGTTAGCTCTATGTCAAAGCCTCTCATAGCGATAGTCGGCAGACCGAACGTCGGAAAGAGCATGCTTTTCAACAAGCTCTGTGGTCAGCGTCTGTCTATAGTGGAAGATACCCCGGGCGTTACTCGTGACAGGCTGTATGCCGAATGCGAGTGGCTCGGAAGAAAATTCAACATTGTCGACACCGGCGGCATTGAACCGACAACAGATAATGAAATACTTATGTTCATGCGTGAACAGGCAAACATCGCCATAAATGCAGCTGATGTCATTGTTCTTGTGACCGATGTACGTACCGGCGTTACCGCCGCAGACAAAGAGGTAGCAAATATGCTGCTTCGTTCAAGGAAACCGACCGTGCTGGCAGTCAACAAAATGGACTCGACAGGTCGGACAGATCCGGCAATCTATGAGTTCTACGAGCTTGGTCTCGGCGATCCGATTGCTGTTTCGGCTGTGCACGGTCACGGCACGGGCGATCTTCTTGATGAATGCATGAAGTACTTCCCTCCGGAGGACGAAAGCGATGAAGAGGACGACCGCATCAAAGTAGCCGTAATCGGCAAACCCAATGTCGGAAAATCGTCTTTGGTCAATCACATTCTTGGTGAACAGCGTGTCATTGTCAGCAATGTTGCCGGTACAACGCGTGATGCTGTTGACTCTCAAATTGATAATAAATTCGGCAAGTATGTTTTCATAGACACAGCCGGAATACGGCGCAAAAGCAGGGTTGATGAACGTGTTGAGAAATTTTCAGTCATGCGCGCACAGATGGCAATTGAGCGTGCCGATGTCTGCTTGATTATGATTGATGCTCGCGAGGGCGTAACTGAGCAGGACACTAAAATAGCCGGTCTTGCACACGAAGCCGGGAAGGCAAGCATCATTGTTGTCAACAAATGGGATCTTATTGACAAAGAAACAGGCACAATGGAGAAGATGCGCAAAGATGTTATGCGGGATCTGAGCTTCATGAGCTATGCCCCGGTGCTGTTTATATCCGCAAAAACCGGCCAACGTACTGACAGAATATTTGAGCTTGTTAACTTCGTAAATGATCAGAGCAACATGCGCATAACTACCGGCATGCTCAATGATGTCCTTGCCGATGCACAGGCGCGTGTTCAACCGCCTACGGATAAAGGCAGAAGGCTGAAGATATATTATATGACTCAGACCGGTATAAAACCGCCTAATTTTGTAATTTTCTGCAACAGCCGCGAACTTTTCCATTTTTCGTATCAACGTTATATTGAGAATCAGATACGCGCAGTATTCGGTCTTGAGGGCACACCAATACGGATGGTCATACGACAGAAGGGAGATAAGCAATGACAGCATTTTTACTTGCAGTAACGGCTATAATTGCTTATTTCTTCGGAAGTCTGAGTACACCTATTCTTTCCTCGCATATTTATTTTCACGAGAATATCCTTAATTACAGCCGGAACAATGCCGGTATAACGCGATTTCTCAAGCGGCATGGCAACAAAGGGCTTGCGGTTATAGCGCTGATTGAGGTAATAAAAGTCATAGTTCCTTTGCTGATCGGCAGTCTGCTCATGCTGATTGTTGACCAGTCGGCAATCGGAAGTGCTTTTGCTCTGTTCTGCGTTGTTCTGGGTACCACCTTCCCTATTCTATACCGTTTTCACGGTGAGCATAGTTTGATTGCTGTTGCCGTTGGCACGTTTTTCATCAGCGGTGAGGTTGCGTTTGCAGGCATAATTGTTTTTTTCGCTGTCTATATCATAAGCCGCTACATATCACTTTCTGCTGTGTCTGCGATGCTCATAATGTGTCTTGTAGCAATAATGAGCGTCGATGACTCTATTGTAAGGAATATATATCTGCTCACCGGTCTGCTTGTATTAGTCGAATACCGAAAAAACATCTTCCGTCTGATAAAACATAAAGAAAAAAAATTCCGCTACAAGGAAGATGTGACATATATGTTCGATGATGATTACGGCAGCGGAGATAATTAATTTTGAAATTTTTCAGTTGACAATACAAAGCCATTCTGATACAATATACCTTGCGTTTGGGGGTATAGCTCAGCTGGGAGAGCGCTTGAATGGCATTCAAGAGGTCAGC
>CAVAPG010000038.1:0-14866 GCA_963590435.1 bacterium | reverse complement strand
TATTATCTTTCATAGAGCATACAGAGTCCTTTCTTGTGGTGTTAGCAGCTTCAGTATAAAGGATTTTCTCGTTATGCTCTACTTTTATTTTCGTTTTTGCAATAAAAATGTTGGGCGCAGCCTATCCTTTTCGGACGGTTACCCCAACATTTAGTTTAGAACCTCATTTGTCAATAAGATGAAGCGCAATACAGTATTCTGTTTCTGAATGTTTCGAAGTTTTTGACGCCGAAGCAGACGCGTTTTAGGACCTTGGTCTTGTTGTTGCAGCCCTCCGTGAAGCCGTTTGTGTAAAACTTCCGCCTTCTATTTGGGCTGCGACTTGACAAGTTTCTACTCTTATGGTACCTTTTGACCATAAAGTAAGTGTTTGTTGCGAAGATTGACTCACGGCATATTTTGTAAAAATTAATGGAATGATAAGCGCAACTTGCACTTGCAATTTGCGGACTATAATTAGTATAAATACTAATATGAAAGGTTTCTTTTTTAAAATTTTACTCTCCACTTAGTAATTTACCTCCCAGTACTTATCACCGCTAACAGATGCAATATCGATATATCTCGTAGTGTTTGCCCAACCGTCTGCGACTTTTAGATATGTAACATAGCTTCCGTCAGTACTACTAACGAGGCGTGTATATGCGTAACATACCACATGATGATCTCCGTACAGGTTATGGTCATTGAGAAGAAGATAAAGCAAACGATCATTTCTCAAAGAGATTTCAACGTTAGTGTAGTTGATGCTGTATATTGATACCGAAATCTGTTTGCCAGAAAAGGAAATTGACGGCACAAAGATTCTTGTGCTTTTCCATGAGGTGAGTGTTGGTTTGCGCTGATACTGCTGTGTCTACAACTGCTGAATTTTCTGCTGCTGATACTGGCACTGCATAAGTTGACAATAATAGAACTGTGGTTAATGCCAACATAACAATTTTGTGACTCTGTGTCAATAGTTGGTGTAGAGCAAAAAATAAAGAAAACGAAAGTTTTGAGAGAGTGAGGCGCGCCTCACTCTCTCATTTGTCAATAAGACGAAGCGCACTACAGTATTCTGTTTCGGAGTTCCTAACATCGAGAACAGAACCGCAATGTGCATTAATCAAATCAGAAGCCCACAGGCCTTGCAGCTTGTGGGCTTAAAAACTCTATTTATATTTATTCGAAATCAACCGGCTCGGCAAACGGGCGTTCAAGGCATTCAGGATGTTCAAGAATGTACTTGAGAAGGCGAACGCTCTTGGAATAGTAATATCCGTCGGCGATACGCTCATCGATCGTAAGTCCGAGATCAACGCTGTTGCGATACTCTTCTTTGCCGTCGGCATCGCGGAATATGCGCTCCTTCATCTCGCCTACAACGACAAACAGCGACGTGGTTCCCCAGTTCGTCAGGTGATGATATCCGCTTCTGAGCTTAATTGAGCCGAGGTTTGAAAGAATGACCGAGGCATAATACGGATCTGCCTCGATAAGCGATGACGGGACAAGACCGTGTTTGTCAAGCTGACGCATGAGCCAGATAAAGAATTTGACAAGCCAGCGGGGGAGCTTATTCAGAATATCCATCGTATCGGCCGTGGAATTGCCAGCACCGCCGGTTTTCTCGCGGCGTATCTGCTTGTACAGGTCTTCATGCAGAGAGTCAAGCGTGGAGTCCTCTGTTGCATAAACAAACGCCATGCCCTCTTCCGAGGTATCGCTGAACTGTTTTTTTATAACGAATGACGCGCTGTAGCTGTTGCGCTGATAGTTGTTCTGGTTTGCGACAAAGCGATTAAGCTTCGGGCGCAGAATAATTGTCTTCAGAATTGCGGCAACGATGAGATGGAAAAGCGTGAATTTAAACTCCGGATTTTCAGCATTGCGGCGGGCTATGTATTTATCTATATTCGTAAGGTCGATGCGTTCTGATATAAACGCTTCGTTGTCGCAGCGATTCGGATATATCATCGGCATTATAAGATGCATACTGTCCTGCTTGCGGATTAAGGTCGCGTCCTTGCGGTCGCCGAGGCGGCGTTTTGCTTTAGTCATTATTATCCCTCAAATACTTTGATTTTTTTAACTAGATTGTCTGCAACATAGCAATTTTATCACAATGTTTATATAAGTCAAGCTGTTTATATGATTTATATAAGCTGAAAAACGGCGTGTACTTCAATTACAGACTATTTCGTATATTTAGCTATCGGGAAGTTCGCTTTCGCCTGTTATATTAATCCCGTGAGCCTTGAGCAATGCAGCGGCAACACCGTCGCCGTCTGTTACAGTGCCCGTAAATGTGCCGTCATATATTTTCCCACTGCCGCAGGACGGGCTTCTCTCCTTAAGAATGGCAGATTTAACGCTGAATCTTTGAGCAAGCCGCAATGCCGTCTGTGCGCCTTTGTTGAATTGCTCCGTTACATCTGTCCCACTTTTTGAAACAACAATTGAGCCTCTGCGCTCGGACGGTACACGCGGCATCTCCAGACCGCCGCAGCATTCGGGGCAGACCGGAATAAGATCATATTCTTTTTTCAGCCTGCGGAGCTTTTCGTCGGGGAGACGATTGTTGCCGCCGTTATACTTGCAGTTAAAGCCAAGCAGGCAGGCAGAAATAATAATTTTTTCTTTCATCTTTTCCTTAATCCAAGCACGGCACCGCATACGCCGCCGATGACATGCGTCAGCTGGGATACATTGTCCTTAAGCACAACACCGTCTACCACTTCGTTGCCGAGGTAGAGCACGAGGACCAAAATAAGCGTAATCGGTATTCCGCCGTCACGCATGCCGGCAAGCGATGCCATGACTATCATCATAAACACAATGCCCGATGCGCCCATAAGCATTGAACCCGGGAACAGGAACCAGTATACCAGTCCTGAGACAAACGCTGTTATGACAATCGCGCTCAGCAGGTTTCGGCTGCCGTACTTTTCTTCAAGGCCCGGACCGACAACAAGAATCATCATCATATTCCCAATGTAATGATCATAATCAACATGACCTAAAACATGCAGGAAAAATCTCGGATATGTGAGTATATCGGAAAGCGATGAGCGCCAGACGCTGAAAAGATATGTGTCCGTCCAACCGTTAGTGAGCTTCCCGAGAAGCAGCGCCGCAAGCGATACGAGGGCAAATGTCAGCGTCACGGGAGCATTATACTGAAGTTTGAACAGCCTTTTCATTTAAGCTTCTCCAGCGCGTTTTCATAGTATTCCTTCGTGCGATCGTCAAAACAGACCATGCGCACCCGTTCAATTTCCGGATGTTCAAACAGATACTCCGAGATTGTTTTTATCGCTATCTCGGAAGCTTTTTC
This sequence comes from bacterium, assembly GCA_963590435.1. Taxonomy (GTDB): domain Bacteria; phylum Bacillota; class Clostridia; order Oscillospirales; family Oscillospiraceae; genus F23-B02. The sequence continues at coordinate 11,547 of CAVAPG010000038.1, read as the reverse complement.
AAGCGGAAAATGATAAACTCCGGTGGAAATTGACGGAAAATCAACGGTTTTGCAGCCGTTTTCAGAGGCAAGCACAAGGCAGTTGCGATAGCAGGAGCGCAGCTTGTCGGCTTCTCCGTTGCTGCCGCCGTGCCAGATCGGCCCCGGCGTGTGTATAATATACTTTGCCGGAAGCTTATATCCCCCGGTTATTTTTGCTTCGCCTGTCAGACAGCCGTTCAGTTTGCGGCATTCCGCAAGCAATTCCGGACCCGCGGCTCTGTGTATAGCACCGTCAACTCCGCCTCCACCGAGCAGTGAGCAGTTTGCGGCATTCACAATGGCGTCGACATTCTGCTTCGTTATATCTCCTCTGATTATTTCTATTCTACTCATAATAGCCACCTCAAAGACTTTTTATATCGGCGATGAGAGCATCAACATCGCTCTCCTTGCTCGCCCAGCTTGTGCAAAATCTCGTGACCGCGCCGCCATCGGGCAGGGGTTCCTGAACGGAAAAGCTGTATTTCTCACGCAGAGCATCAAGCTGCTTCTTATTTAGAATCGGAAAAATTTGATTTGTCGGCGACGCGTATGCGAACTTAATGCCCTTTTCTTCGAAAGCATTGCGCAGCCTTGCCGCCTGGTTTACCTCTCTGCGTCCTATTTTGTAATACAGACCGTCGGTAAAAAGCGTATCGAATTGCAGACCGAGGAGGCGACCCTTGGCGAACATACCGCCGCGCTGTTTTATTATATAACGGAAATCCTTTTTCAAGGCGTTATTTTTTATTACGACTGCCTCGCCGAAAAGCGCACCGTGCTTGGTTCCTCCAATATAAAACACATCGCACAGCCGTGAAAGATCGCACAGAGTTGGCGTGCCCTCACATGCAAGCGCGCATGAAAGGCGTGCCCCGTCGCAAAACAGAAGAATACCGAGTTGCCTGCACACCGTGCTTATTTGCTCAAATTCATCGAGCGAGTAAACCGTTCCGGTCTCGGTCGGCTGAGATATATACACCATCGCAGGCTGAGCAATATGCTCATACGATTCGTCCGACCTGTGACGCAAAACGCAGGTTTTGATATCCTCGGCATTTATCTTGCCGTCAACAGTCGGAAGAGCGATGACTTTATGACCTGTTGCCTCTATTGCTCCGGTTTCATGCACCTGTATATGGGCCGTCTGAGCCGCCATAACGCCCTGATGAGGGCGGAGAGCTGCGGCAATGACCGTGAGGTTTGCCTGTGTTCCGCCGACGAGAAAATGCACGTCGGCATCGGGGGAAGCGCATTCGGCCTTTATCTTATCGCGTGCTGCCGTGCAGTACGGGTCACTGCCGTAACCCGAGGTCTGCTCGTAGTTGGTTTCGATAAGCCTGCTCATTATTTCGGGAACCGCGCCCTCAAGATAGTCGCTTTCAAAGCGTATCATTTGCTTACCTCCACGATGACTCCGTTTTCATCGGCGGTAACGAAAATATTATCCGCATTATCGCCGCGGCAGTCTATTACCTTCTGCGCTATGGCGTCTTCGACATCCTTCTGAATGGTTCTCCGCAGATTGCGTGCACCGTAGACAACCGAATAGCTTTTTCTGACAAGGTAATCCACCAGCTCCGTGCTCCATGTCAGGCTTATGCCGCGCTCGGTAATCGCATCGCGAGTTTCGCCGAGCATAAGCTCGGCTATGCTTCTGAAGTTTTCCTCTGTGAGGCTGTTGAAATAGACTATTTCATCTACACGGTTAATAAACTCCGGACGCAGGAACTCGTTAAGGGCTTTAAGTGCCCGCTCCCTGCCCATATCATTCACGGTGCCGCCGAAGCCCATTGCGCCGCCCTTGGTGTTGGAGCCGGCATTTGTCGTCATAACAATAACCGTGTTCTCAAAATTAACAGTCCTGCCTTGGGCATCGGTTATCCTGCCGTCATCGAGAATCTGCAAAAGAATGTTCAGAACATCCGGATGCGCCTTTTCTATCTCGTCAAAAAGAACAACGGAATACGGCTTGCGACGAATTTTCTCCGTCAGCTGACCTGCCTCATCATAGCCTACATATCCCGGAGGCGAGCCTATTATGCGCGAAACGCTGAATTTTTCCATAAATTCAGACATATCAAGACGGATGAGCGACTCCGGAGAGTCAAACAAATCAGCAGCCAGACGCTTTACGAGCTCCGTTTTACCGACACCCGTACCGCCGACAAATATAAAACTTGTCGGCTTGCGTTTCGCCTTCAGACCGATACGCGAGCGTTTTATTGCCGCGCATACCGAATTTACAGCCTCGTCCTGACCGACTATATGTGCCTTCAAACGCCTGTCAAGCTCCGCAAGACGCTCAAACTCGTCCTCGCGGATAGATGAAGCGGGAATTTTAGTCCACAGCTCGATTATACGTGCCAGATTATCCGTCGTCAGCTCCGGCACACCTTCAAGCTCTATTGAAGCAAGCTCCTGCTCACGCTGCATTTCCTTACTGCGCAGCTCGGCAATCTTCTCGTATCGTTTGTCGAGCACATCATCGGTCAGCTCTTCACCGCTCGGTGCATCCGCATTCATAAGTGCCTCGCGTTCAAAGCGGAGATCATCCAGATCCTTTTGCAGCTCGGCGCGGCGGATAATATTCTTATCCTTGAGGTTTACATCGGAGCATGCTTCATCTATGAGATCGATGGCTTTATCCGGAAGGAAACGATCCGTTATATAGCGCTCGCTCATTTTCACCGCTTCTTGGCACATTTCATCTGAGATCTTCACCCCATGGAAATCCTCGTAATATTTACGGATACCCTTGAGAATCTCGATACTGTCGGCGACTGACGGCTCGTTTATAGTCACAGGCTGGAATCTGCGTTCAAGAGCCGAATCCTTTTCGATGTGCTTGCGATATTCCGTGAATGTCGTGGCTCCGATAACCTGAATCTCGCCCCTTGACAGTGCCGGCTTGAGTATGTTGGCGGCATTCATGCTGCCCTCAGCATCTCCTGCACCGACGATGTTGTGAACCTCGTCAATGACAAGTATTATATTGCCCTGTTTCCTGATTTCATCAATCAGGCCTTTCATACGGCTTTCAAACTGGCCTCTGAACTGCGTTCCTGCAACAAGAGCCGTGAGGTCAAGAAGGTATACTTCTTTGCCTTTGAGCTTATACGGCACCTGATCGAGTGCTATTTTCTGCGCAAGACCTTCCGCAACCGCGGTTTTGCCGACACCAGGCTCGCCTATGAGGCACGGGTTATTCTTCTGGCGGCGATTCAAGATCTGAATAACGCGTTCAAGCTCTTCCTCACGGCCGATCATATTATCGAGCTTTCCCGCTCTTGCACGGTCGGTGAGGTTTATGCAGTAATTATCGAGGAATTTGCGCTTGGCGGGCTTTCCGTTTTCCTTCTGGGTCTGCTGCGGAGCAGCACCGCCGCTGCTCTCTGCCGGAGTGTTGTCTCCGTTTCCGAATAATTTGTTCAGAAACGGGAATGTCGCGGTTTTGCCGTCATCGTCATTTCCGGAATCACCGTCGCCGTCCGGATCGGGGTTCATTTCCATCAGACTCTCGACACCGTTGAGAGCGTTCATCATTTCGCCGCTGAGGTTATCAAGATCGTCGTCCGACATGCCCATTTTCTCAATCATATCATCTACGGGCTGTATGTGGAGCTCTCTGGCACATTTCAGGCACAGACCTTCATTTTTCTGAACCCCGCCTTCAAGCTTCGTTATAAATACTACCGCTACATTCTTTCCGCAGCGTGAGCACATTTTTGCTTGCATGGTTTATCCCCCTGTCATAAAAATATTTTATCGGCCACATTGCTCAGAAGCAGGAAAAACCTGCTGAACAGGCCGTCATCTAATGTCGTTTTTCCAATCATATTGCCGCAGAAGCTCAAAAGCCAGCATATGCATATGCAGTATACACAGCCTTTGAGGAACCCGAACGCGGCTCCTCCGTACAGGTCGGCATCGTCATTATCGATAATTCGAAACCGCAGACGAAATATTTGCTTTATAAGCGCGGCAAGCAAAATTATAAGAAAGAAAAATACCACCGAACACGCAGCGTACGCAACAGCCTGACTGCCTGCATGTGCCGCTGCCGTTGTGGCGTCAATGTCGTATGCAAGATATATCTTCTGCGCGTTGACACAGTAGTTTTCCGCGCGCTGCTTATTAAATCCGAGACTCTCAAGGCAGCTTTCGGCATACGGCGTCAAGGCATCGGTGTCGTTTCTTATGGTCTCTTCGATACGGGTTTCATCTATTCCGGCATGGCGTGCCGCTTCTGCTTCCAATTGCGAATCTATATATCCCGCCAGGAGCGGGCGAATCGGGTACGCCATTGACTGTGCAGTGACAGAGGATATCAGAAGTCCTCCCGTCACCGCAATTATAATTACACCAAAGCTTATTGCAGCATTTATCGCACCTGTTTTATACCCGCGCCATGTGCACAGGAATATTATCAGAATCAGGCACAGCTCAATTGCAATTCTCATCAAAATTTCATTTCTCTTATATATATATTAATCTTTCATCATCATGATACCTGCAGGACCTTCATACCACACCCTGTTAAGATACAGTCCCTGCGGAGGCATAGTCGGTCCCGTAAGACGCCGGTCGCCGAGTTCAAGCAGATGAGGAATATCCTCCGGCTCTATTTTCCCGTATGACGCATACACAAGCGTTCCGACTATGGCGCGGCACATGTTATATAAAAATCCGTCAGCGCAGACCGATATGGTTATCAGATCATCGTTTTTTTCGGCTGTGCAACTGTAAACCGTACGAACGGTTGTCTTTGTCTGCGTGCCGAGAGAGCGAACCGCGGCGAAATCATGCGTGCCTTCAAACGATGCGGCGGCTGCCTTCATCCTTTCCATGTTCAGCTCCTGCGGATAGAAGCATGCGCGCTTTTCAAGAAAAGGATCGCGGATATTTGAATTGTGAATCTTATAGATATATTCTTTTTTTATGCATGAGGCTATGGCATTGAAGCGCTCGTCCACCTCAACTGCATCAACTACGGCGATATCATCCGGAAGACGCGAGTTTGCCGCAAGCGGAAATCTGTCTATCGGTATGCGGCAATCGGTTCTGAAATTGGCACAGTATCTCAGAGCATGAACTCCGGCATCCGTACGTCCGCAGCCGGTGAGCTTCACGGGATGCTCACATATCTTTGACAGCGCATCCTGAACGGTGCTGCATACGGAAATGTCATTCTTCTGCACCTGCCAGCCATGATACCGACTGCCGTCATACCTCAGACGCATGGCAATATTTCTCATCGGCATCACCATCTTACAAGCCGAAATGCTTCATGACGAATATAATTGCAAGAAATACCGCACCGAGCAGCAGTGCCCACGCATCGATGCCCTGCATTTTCAGCTGCTTCATTCTTGTTCTGCCGTCTCCGCCGTGGTAACAGCGGCTCTCCATGGCAACTGCAAGCTCATCTGCGCGCCTGAATGCGGAAACAAACAGCGGAACAAGTATCGGCAGCAGTGCCTTCGCACGCTGAAACAGATTGCCGCTGTCGAAGTCAGCTCCGCGCGCTTTTTGCGCTGACATTATTTTATCCGTTTCTTCAATGAGAGTGGGAATAAATCTGAGAGCCATGCTCATCATCATGCTCATCTCGTGCACGGGAATCTTTATTTTCTTCAGCGGATTGAGCATAAGCTCAAGTCCGTCGGTGAGTGCAATCGGACTTGTTGTGTATGTCAGCATAAATGTTCCGACGATGAGCAGAATTATACGCAGCGACATCATCACAGCACGCTCAATGCCTTCCCATGTTATTATCCAGCCTTCGATTATAGGCGTTCCGTCCGTGTAGAAAATATTCAGCACGGCAGTCAGAATGATAATTATAATAAGCGGCTTGAGGCCCTTGAGCGCAGACTTCGGCTTTATCTTCGACACTGCCATGCTCAGCGCAGTTACGGCAATGACAACAGCGTAGCTTACCCAGCCGACGGAATTGAACAGACCGACTATATATATAATAACCAGCAGGAGCTTGGTGCGCGGATCCAGGCGATGAACCACGGTGTTGCCCGGAAAATACTGACCGAGAGTTATGTCCTTAAGCATTGCATCCGCCCTCCTTTTTCATTTTAAGGAGTGCCGCAAGAAGCTGCTCGTTGGTATACACCGAGCCTTCAATTTTAACGCCCTGCTCGCGCAGTGCGGAAGCTATCTGCGTCGGAACGGGAACAGTCAGACCTATATCGGAAAGCTCTTTCGGGTTTGAAAACACCTCTTCGGGCGTGCCGTCAAAGCGGATTTTTCCGCGGTTGAATACAATAAGCCTGTCGCCAATGCGGGCGACATCATCCATGCTATGGCTGACAATCACAACCGTTGATCCGGTCTTTTCTCTGTAATCACATATTGTCTGCAAAATTCTCCGGCAGCCGGCAGGATCAAGTCCTGCTGTAGGCTCGTCAAGGATAAGCACACCCGGACGCATGGCAATAACGCCGGCTATCGCAACTCTCCGTTTTTGCCCGCCGGACAGTTCGAGCGGAGACCGCTCGAAAAGCTCTTCTCCGACATCGACCAGAGCCGCCGCCTCGCGCACACGTTCATCTATCTCGGCTTCGCTGAGCTTCATGTTCTTCGGTCCGAATGCGATATCCGCATATACGGTTTCCTCAAAAAGCTGATACTCCGGATACTGAAAAACAAGCCCGACCTTGAATCGTACATCGCGTGTTGCCGTCTTATCTCCGTTAATATTTATATTATCGACGAGCACCGTTCCGGAGCTTGGCACAAGCAGTCCGTTCAAATGCTGAATAAATGTGCTCTTGCCCGAGCCCGTATGGCCTATAAGCCCCACAAGCTGTCCGTGAGGTATCTCGACATTGACATCGTTTATTGCTATTTTTTCAAAGGGCGTGTCTGCGCTGTAAACATGGGTCAGACCGCTCACTTTAATTACTGACATATTATTTTAATTCCTTTGCGATTTCCTTTGCGCATTCGTTGACTTCAAGCGCATCAAGCGGCAGACTCCAGCCGTTTTTGTTAAGCTCATACATTAGCTGCGTTGTAGCAGGCACGGTCAGACCTTCGCTTTTCATAAGTTCCACCTGCGAAAATACGCTCTCGGGACTGCCATCGGCTATTACATATCCGTTTGACATGACAATAAGCCTGTCGGCTCCGATGCACTCTGCCATATGATGAGTTATAAGCACCACAGTTATTCCTTTTTCACGGCAGAGCTTTGTGACCGTTGTGATGACTTCATCTCTGCCCCTCGGATCGAGCATTGCCGTAGGCTCGTCAAGAACTATAACCTCGGGCTCCATTGCAATAACGCCTGCAATTGCAACGCGCTGCTTCTGTCCTCCGGACAGAAGATGCGGAGCATGGAGCTTGAACTCGGACATATCAACCTGCTCAAGCGCATTGTCTACGCGGCGGCGTATCTCTTTCGGTTCAACGCCCAGATTCTCGGGAGCAAATGCTACATCGTCCTCGACGACATTTGCGACAATCTGATTATCCGGATTCTGAAACACCATTCCGACTGTGCGACGTATGTTCAGAAGATTGTTTTCATCGGATGTGCTCATGCCGTTTACAAGCACTTCGCCCTCTGTAGGCGTAATAATGGCATTCATATGCTTGGCAAGCGTGCTCTTTCCCGAACCGTTGTGCCCCAGCACTGCAACAAAGCTGCCTTTTTCTATCTCGAGATTTACGCCGCAGAGGCTTTCAATCTCATCGCCGGGATAAGTATAATGAAGGTTCTTTATGCTGATAATACTGCTCATACTCAGTCCCTCTCCCAACGGCAGGTTGCTCCGCACGGCAGTGCAAGTCCCGAATCCGTAACCGGCAGACCGAGCTCACGACTCTCAGAGTGACCGCCGAATTTCTTTGTGAATATGCTCTCGGTAACATATGTGAGCACAGAAGGGGACAGCCCTGTCGTGTAGGAATTGATAATCACAAAAAGCGGATTATCCGACAGCACACCGGCGCAGAGTGAAACAAACGGCCACAGATTCTGCTCGAGCTTCCAGACCTCGCCGCCCGGACCTCTGCCGTATGAGGGCGGATCCATGATTATCGCGTCATATCTGCGTCCACGCCGGATCTCACGCTCGACGAATTTTGCGCAGTCATCGACAATCCACCGTATAGGCGCATCGGAAAGACCGGACGCCGCGGCATTTTCTTTGCCCCACGCGACCATACCCTTGGCGGCGTCGACATGGCACACACTCGCACCGGCCTTCGCGCAGGCAACAGTCGCGGCTCCTGTGTATGCAAAAAGATTGAGCACACTTATAGGACGATTTGCTGTTCTGATTTTATTCATGGCGAAATCCCAATTGCATGCCTGCTCAGGGAAGAGGCCCGTGTGCTTAAAATTCATGGGCTTTACGTTGAATGTAAGCTCACCGTATTTTATCTTCCAGCTTGCCGGCAGTCCGCCTTTATCCCATGCGCCTCCGCCGGTGCTGCTTCTGTGATATCGTGCATCCCGCATATTCCAGCGTTCATCATCACGCGGCGTTTCCCATATCGCCTGCGGGTCGGGCCTGACAAGATAGAACCTGCCCCAGCGTTCAAGCTTTTCTCCCTTCGAGCAATCGATGAGCTCGAAGTCCTGCCATTTATCGGATATCCACATAAACATACCTTACCTAATCGATGATAATCATAACTATAGCTATTATATAGCATATCATTGTAGCATTTTTCATCTGTATTAGCAAGAAAAATACATTCACAATTTCGCCTGATTAACATGTATTTTTTCAGTCAGTCTGAATTTTTGCTTGACAAGCTGCAATTTGAAATATATATTGAGTGTGTGAGAACAAATCATACAGTTTGCATGGAGGGATTGAAATCGTGATCAGCATAAATTTTCGCGATCCGCGCCCTATATATGAACAGATAAAAGAAGGCATGCGCCGCCTGATTGTTTCGGGTGCACTGCCGGCCGGCAGCAAGATAAGCTCAGTGCGTGAAATGGCAAGCGGTCTTGCCATTAACCCCAGTACGATTCAGCGTGCGTACCGTGAGCTTGAGGCCGAGGGATATATCTGCTCAGTGCCGGGTAAAGGCAGCTTTGTCTGCACAAATGAAGAGGCCGAGGCTTTGCGGCGCGCCGATCTTCTCGGCAAATTCGATGAGCTTGTTACGGAGCTCGGATATGCCGGAATTTCAAAGCAAATGCTTTCGGAACGCTTGAAAGGAGAGCAGCAGAATGATTGAAGTCAAGAATGTAGTCAAGGAATTTGACGGCTTTCGTGCGCTTGACGGACTGAATATGACCGTTCCGAGAGCTTCGGTTTACGGCCTTGTCGGTCCCAACGGCGCGGGAAAAAGCACTATTATCCGCCACCTGACCGGAATTTACAGGCAGGATTCGGGCGATATACTCATTGACGGCGAGAATGTTTATGAAAACCCATCGGTCAAAAAACGCATTGCCTATATTCCCGATGATATTTTTTATTTCCCAAGCGCAAGCATTTCCGAAATGGCAAATTTCTATCGCAGCATTTATCCGCAGTTTGACAATGAACGCTTCAAAAAGCTCGGAGATTTATTTGAGCTTAATCCCAAACGTCAGATGCGCAAGCTTTCAAAGGGCATGCAGAAGCAGGCGGCGTTTTGGCTTATGATGTCGCTCAAGCCCGAAATACTCATTCTTGACGAACCGGTTGACGGTCTTGATCCTGTTATGCGCCGTCAGATCTGGAGCGTTGTCATGTCCGACGTCGCCGAGCACGAAACAACTGTGCTTGTTTCTTCGCATAACCTGCGTGAGCTTGAGGATGTATGCGACCATGTCGGAATAATGAACAAGGGAAAGATTATGATAGAGCGCAGCCTGAGCGAGCTTCAGGAGGGCATCGTCAAGATGCAGATAGCTCTGCCTGACGGTGAGACCCTGCCCGACGGACTGGATATCCTGCACAGCGCCTCCACCGGCAGACTGCAGACGATAATCCTGCACGGAACACCGGCACAGCTCGAGGAAAAGCTTGCACCGTGCAAGCCGCTGTTTACGGATTTCGTTCCGCTGACGCTTGAGGAAATATTTATTTATGAGCTGGGAGGTGCCGACTATGAAGTCAAAGATATCGTTCTTTAATTCCGGACTTTTCAAGAGTTCACTTCGCCGTTTCTGGCCGCTGTGGATTGCTCATTTCGGCGGCTGGTTCATATTCATGCCGGTGCTGACGCTCGTTAACAGCCTCGGCCCTAGCCATGAGAGCGGGTATGTATATTACATCACGGAAAATGCAATTTTCATATCTCCCGTTATCGCATGTGTGATGGGGCTGCTGGCTGCAATGGCGGTTTTCAGCTTCATGTACAACAGTCGAGGCACCGGCCTTATCGCAGCTCTTCCCGTTCGCCGTGAAGCAGTGTTCGGCTCTGCGTGGCTCGGCAGCGCCGCGGCAGTTATCGTATCCAATCTCATAATTGCTCTGCTGACCTTTCTGTTCTCGCTTGGAACAGTAGAGAACACCACGCTCGCGTTTAAGACCGTCTGCATATGGTTTGGTGTATATTCGATGCAGTTTATCCTGTTTTTCGGCATTGCTTCACTGATTGCCGTTTTTACAGGCAGCGTTGTCGTCCTGCCTGTTCTGTTTGCAATCTTCAACTTCTTTGCCGTCGGCATGGAATATGTCATCCGCCTGTTTTTCAGCTTCTTTGTGTGGGGTATGTCGAATGTCGATTCCACCGGAGTTTTTGATTTCCTTTCGCCCGTTGTAAACATGCTCGGAAACTTTGACCTCACGATTGTGTATTACACCGGCAATGACGAAGTAAACCTTGTTCGGGAAGTCTATTACGAAAACTGGGTTCCGACGGTCATTTACTGCGCGGTCGGTATCCTCCTGTCCGTTGCGGCACTCATGATATTCAGAAAACGCAAAATGGAAGCTGCCGGAGATGTTATCGCAGTCCCGTGTCTGCGGCCGGTGTTCAAATACGGCACCGCAGTCTGCTCGGCTCTTTGCGGAGGCATGCTTCTGTTTGTCGTTATCGATTCACTGTTCAACAATCGGTCAGTTTCCGCACTGATAATGATTCCATGCATGATACTGTTCGCGTTCATAGGCTATTTCGGAGCCAAAATGCTTCTCGAAAAAAGCTTCCATGTGTTTCGCGGCAGCTGGGTAGGCTTCATTGTTACATGCTGCCTGTGTGCTGTATTTACGCTCTGCTGTGACCTCGATGTGTTCAACATCGGCGGCTTCGTTCCCGATAAAGATGACATAAAGAGCATGGATGTATACTATGACCAGGATATACAGAATGCGGAGAGTATTTCCGAATTTCGCAGCCTGCAAGAGAAGATAGTCAGCCAAAAAGATAAATACAAAAACCTTTCGGATATCGATGCGGACAATATCACCGCCACATTCACATACAAGCTTAAAAGCGGCAGGACGGTTTCCCGTGCATACATTCTGCCGTATGAGGATGAAAACTATACCGAATACTGCAATCTGCTCAATTCGCCTGCCATCGTTCTTGAATACTACAGTGCTTCCGTTC
>CAVAPG010000037.1:0-15238 GCA_963590435.1 bacterium | reverse complement strand
TGTGAAGCGTTTGTCGGCCTCCTGCCGGACATAGCCCTTAATTTGAAGTATTGTCAATTCAGCCAGCACCTTTGCAGGTGCGATACCGCTGCGTTCGATAATTGTATCTACATGCATTGACGGCTCATTTATGGCCTCTATAATCTTCAACTGACTCGGGTTTAAGCTCTCCAATTGTTTCTGCAAGTCAATATAAGCCGCGTCAGATGCCTTGTCAACAATTTTTTTAGGAGCATTTGGAGTTTTTTTATCCTTTTTTTCCGGTGCTGCGGCCTTGGGAATAACGCCGGAAGGTATATCAAATTCGACTTTTCTTATTTTGTTCGGATACATCGCGGCAAACTCACTGACAACTTCCCAGCCGTTTGTCACCGGCTTTGCCCCTTCTTTTATCAGCAGATTCGTACCTTCGCAATTTGGCTGGTCGGCGTTGCCCGGAACCGCAAATATTTCCTTGCCCTGATCGGCAGCTTCGTTTACAAACAGACGCGTTCCGCTTTTAAGCGGTGCTTCTATAACGGCAACGCCAAGAGACAGACCGCTGGTTATTCTGTTTCTTGCGCGGAAAAATGAACTGTACGGCTTTGTTCCGGGGGCATACTCACTTATAAGTGCGCCGTGCATAACCACATCCTGCGAAAAACGGCTTTTATCTAACTCATGTGGGAGTCCTAGAACTCCAATCACTTTGCCGTCAGCAAGCAATGCCCCCTCGGTTGCTGCTGATTCAATGCCCATTGTAAGCCCCGATATAACAGCAGCGCCGCATTTGGATATCTCATATCCCATACGCATTCCCATTTTTATTCCATAGGGTGTTGCCTTTCGCGTTCCGATTACCGCAACTGCAGGTTCCGAATCAATATCAGGCAATTTACCTTTAACATATATAACCGCTGGCGGAAGGTGAATATTTTTAAGTCTTTCGGGATATATATCCTCGTTCATTGTTATAACATCTATGCCCGTATTATCGCATTTTTCAAATATGCGCTTTGCTTCATCAAGGTCGCGCTTCTCAAGTTCCTCGGCGCCCTCGATATTTTTAGGCAAAAGGCGCGTTATCTCACCCACTGGAGCAAAATACATCTGCTCCGGACTTCCGTAATATTTGAGCAGTGAAGAAATTGCTCTCGGTCCCACACGAGGTGAGGTTGACAACCATAGCCAGTAGATGACATCATTCATATGCTACCTCGACATTTCCCACATGATTACCGATGCGGCAACAGCGGCGTTCAATGATTCAGAGTTGGGATTCATCGGAATAATTATTTCTCCTCCGCATATATCGAGCAGCTCTCGGCTCAGGCCTTTACCTTCCGAACCGACTGCAACCGCACTTCTGTGCAGTTCTGCATTTCTGATGTCCGCCGCTTCTTCACTTAATGCAGCACCGAATAGCGGAAGGCACTGTTTGTCGGTAAATGCATTGAGCTCAGCAATGCTCATCTTTAGCACACATTGCCTGAATATGGCGCCCATACTCGCCCTTACAGTTTTCGGGTTATAAAGATCGGCGCACGCGCCTACCATAATGACAGCATCAATATTAAATGCATTGGCGCTTCTGATTATCGTACCGACATTGCCCGGATCCTGTACGTTTTCGATCACGATAGCACGAGTTATTTGATCAGGGCAGCATTTCCGCGGAATTGACACTGAGAAAACCGGACCCGGTCCTGACTTCAGCGGAGAAGCATACTCGACGAGTTCACGAGGGGCACAATACTGTTCGACACTTTCCGGAAGATCTATCGGACTTACATCATCACGCCAAAGCACATGGTTAATCTTCGCGCCGTATTCGAGCGCTTCACTGAGCGTTTTTTCGCCATCGCAGATAAATTGACCGCAATTATTCCGATATTCTGCATCAATCGCAAGCGAGCGAAGATGACATATTATTCTGTTTTTTCTTGAGCTTATCTTTTCCATAGAAAATAATTTATATCATGAATCTATGTTTTGTCAAATACACCGCAGTCTTATACAGCAAAAACCGCGGTTTTTCGCGGTTTTTGCCGGCGTTAGCCATATATCCATGCATTTGGCAGATAACGGCATGTTATGGCCGTATTTGAACATTTTGTTATATACTCACCGTCGTACCACATAACAGCACTTGTTCCGCCATCCATATTCATTGCCTGATAGGCATCATATCCCATCAGAATATTCGTGCAGTCCGGCAAGCCTATACCCAAGGATCGTCCGACAAGTCGTCCTTCGATAACAAGCATCATTACATCTCCGTCTTTTGCCTGAGCTATAACCGTGCGGGGCTGTATTGACCTAAATGCCGACTGTTCATCAATCAGAGCCTTGCCGTCAATTATAAGTGCAGGAGAAAACTCAACAGCATCACGTACATCCGAGCTTATGCTTGTGTCCGCGTCGACAATATACATTTTATCATCTGTCCTGAACTCAACACGCTTTCTGCCGTAGGTGACATGATAGCCATATTCCTTGCCCTCGCATACCGCAAGGCCATCGATAGTTCCGCCGTTTCCTACTCCCTCCGGATCATAAAATCCGCTGGCGTTAATACCGATTATTCCATTGCACCTGGGAACAAAGTCTTCGAGCAGTTCGCCGTATCCCCCGATATGTTCTGCTGCGCAGCAACGCATCTTTGATGCATCCTTTAAAATTGCAAGAACGCCTTTGTAACCGGAACCCTCTATGCGGACAAGAAGAACGCCTTCTTTCGCGTTTACTGCAAGCACCTGATCGCCCTGAGTTGTTTTTATAGTGGTCCCGTCATCGTCAAGCCCGGCCTCGTTTATGTCAATATCCATAAGTGAGGATTTGTTATACTCCGGATGCGATTTCAAATATGACTCAAACGATGACTTGTCTATTTCATCGAAGAGCTCATAAAAGCTGCTGTCGTCCTTCTCTTCAATTTCGTGCTTCCACTCGCTCTCGACGCCCTTCTGCGCATCCTGGGCATCACTCACTCTGCTCATTACTTCCTCAATCACATCATCCGGGAAGAAAAGCTCGGCAAGCCACTGGTGGCTCATTGTTTGCATTGCTGTTTCAATATAGGCGTCTCGGAGGTTTTTTATGACGGGAATGTCAGTATAGACCACAAATGTATACAAACCTGCCAATATTGCGATTATGCAGGCAAAGACCATAAGTCTTTTTTTACGCTTTGCGGCCTTCTTTTTCTTTTTTACTTTGCTGACTACCTCTTCAGCCGTTGAAGAAGCCGCCTGTTTTTTTAAAGGCTCTCTTCCGGACACAGCGCGCGCATCAGATGATGTGTTTTTCTTGCGAGAAGGCTCAAATTTTGCGTGTGCTCCCACATTCTGTCTTGTGGACTTGGAACTGAAAATTTTAATTTGGGGTTCCTTCTTTCTAATTAAAGCTCATTGAGTTTGACGAATGAATTGGAAAAAAGTTTCCGACCTACACTATCTATTTGATTGATAAGAAGTTTTTAATCAACAGCACTGGATATTAAAAGCCCTCAAAGAGATTTATCTGCGAGCTTTCAGGCATTGATCCGAACGCGCCTAATCTGCGGAGCACCTCAAGGTGGGTCGTACTGACCTTCGGGCATGCCGCGCTTACTTCCTCGACTGATATATAACTCTGACCGTTTTTCGTACAATTTTCAAGGTCTACAGCCGCAGTTTCTCCGAGGCCGGCGATTGCGACAAAAGGCGGTCGGAGCTTGCCGTCATCTGTTATTTTGAATTTTGTTGCACTCGACTCATAGAGATCGATAGGTGCAAATTCAAATCCACGCATGTAAAACTCATAAACAGATTCAAGAGTTGTAAGTATACTGTCTTCGTTGGCGGTGGAATCGTCTTTCTGCCGCAAATCATATATCTTACGTCGCACCTCGTCAACCCCTGCGGTCATCATTTCGGCATCAAAGCTGTTTTTCTGACTGCGGCGATAGAAATACGCACTGTAAAAAGCGAGCGGCTCATGAACCTTAAACCATGCTATACGAAATGCCATCATAACATAGGCAACCGCATGTGCTTTGGGGAAAAGATACGCTATTTTGCGGCAGGATTCGATATACCAGTCAGGCACATCAAGGGAGCGCATCTGAGCCTCGGCATCTCCGGGAAATTCTCCGCTTTTCTTGACTTTGCCTTTTCGCACCGCCTCCATTGTTTTAAACGCAAGGGATGGCTCCATGCCTTTCTGAATAAGATACAGCATAATATCATCACGACAGCCAACCGTTTCGTTGACCGTTGCAATGCCATTGACAATAAGATCTCTTATATTGCCTGCCCAGACATCTGTTCCGTGCGAAAAACCGGACAAACGTACAAGTGTATCAAACTGTGTCGGCTGAGTGTCGACCAGCATCTGACGAGTAAATCCCGTGCCAAACTCCGGTATGCCGATGCTTCCCGTTTTGCCTATTATATCATCGTCTTCGGGAAGTCCGAGCACGGTCGGCGTTGTGAATATTTTCATTGTGTCCGGATCGGACAGAAGTATTTCACGGGCATTGACGCCGGTCGCATCCTCAAGCATACGAATCATCGTCGGATCATCATGTCCAAGTTCATCAAGCTTGAGAAGATTTGATTCCATACAGTGATATTCAAAATGCGTTGTGATAATTCCGCTTTTGGGATCATCTGCAGGATGCTGCACAGGGCAAAAATCGGTTACATCCATATCTTGGGGAATAACTACAAGTCCGCCGGGGTGCTGCCCTGTTGTTCGTTTTACACCGACGAGCCCTTTTGCAAGTCGGTTTTCTTCAACCTTGGTGACTTTTATATTGCGCTCTTCGAGATATTTCTTTACATATCCGTAAGCCGTCTTCTCTGCAAGGGTGCCAATCGTTCCGGCACGGAAAACGTGGTCAGATCCGAACAGCTCCTCAGTATATTTATGCGCCTGCGCCTGATATTCACCCGAAAAGTTAAGGTCAATATCAGGTGTTTTTTCATTTCCGGGGAATCCGAGGAATGTCTCAAACGGGATATCAAAGCCGTCCTGACGCATAAGTGTTCCGCAATCCGGGCAGTTTTTTGGAGGCATATCCGCTCCGCATCCGTATGATCCGTCTGTTATAAACTCAGAATGCTTGCACCTTGGGCAAACATAGTGCGGAGGCAGTGAGTTTACCTCTGTTATTCCCGACATATATGCAACTATCGATGAGCCGACCGAGCCTCGTGAACCGACAAGATATCCGTGCTCAAGCGAATTTTGGACCAGCTTTTGTGCCGACATATAAATAACATCGTAATTATGATCGAGTATTGTCGTAAGCTCGGTATCAACACGGGATTTTACTATCTCCGGCGGATTCTCTCCGTAAATTTCCGTCATTCTGCCGTAGACGAGATTGCGCAGATCACGCGCCGAATTTTCAATTTTAGGCGGATACAAATCCTTAGGCAGCAGTTCAATATCATCCACCATATCAGCAATAGCCCGCGTATTTTTCACAACGACCTCATATGCTGTCTCTTTGCCGAGATAATCAAATTCCTTAAGCATTTCATCTGTGGTGCGATAAAATATGGGGCAGCCTCTGTCTGCATCCGAAAACTTTTTTGCAGCCTGAAGTATCTTTCTATACTGTTCATCCTCTGCATCAAGGAAGTGAATGTCGCTTGCTGCAATAACAGGTTTGTTAAGCTCCCGACCAATTTGCAGTATTCTGCGGTTATAATCCTGCAGTACACTTATATCACTTACAACACCGTTGTCAACAAGGAAGCCGTTGTTGCCGAGCGGCTGAATCTCAAGGTAGTCATAAAACGACGCTATACGCTTAAGCTCGGAATTGCTTGCTCCGTGCATAACCGCGCCATATAATTCACCCATTCCGCAGGCAGAACCTATAAGAAGCCCTTCTCGATGCTTTATCAGCAAGCTTTTCGGCATAGTCGGCGTTTTATAGAAATACTTGAGATATGACTGCGAAACAAGCTCGTAAAGATTTTTTAGTCCCGTTTTGTTCTTAACCAACAGTATCATGTGGCGAGACTTCGCGTGATCGGACGGTTTTATGCTTGCATAAACATCCTGGATATCGTTTACTGTCTTGGCTCCCCGCTCTGCAAGCATGGGCAAAAATCGTCCCATTATTCGTGCGACTACAAGGGCATCATCGGATGCACGGTGATGGTTAAATTCCGGCAGACTTAATCGGTTAGATACTATATCAAGCTTATAACGCTTAAGATCCGGCAGGAGAGCATGGGAAAGTGCAAGAGTGTCAATATAGACAGGCTCAAATTTTATTCCACTGCGTGATGCCGCCGCCGACATGAAACCTGTATCGAAGTCTGCGTTATGGGCAACAATCGGACGGTCGCCGGCAAATTCAAGGAATTTCCTCATTGCTTCGGCTTCATTCGGCGCGTCCTTTACGTCACGGTCGGTTATGCCTGTAAGCTGTGTAATCTCAGCCGGAATATGCATTCCAGGGTCGACAAAGGTGTTGAATGTTTCTTTTATCTCTCCGCCGGCATAAATGACGGCCCCTATCTCCGTCATCCTGTCTGAGCCGGCATTCAAACCGGTGGTTTCAATATCGAACGCCACCATTTCGTCGCCGATATCTCTGTCACTGCTGCCATGCACGGCAAGGCTGCCGTCCATGTCGTTCACAAAATAGCACTCACAGCCGTATATAATCTTAACGCCGTATTTTTTCCCTGCCTTCCACATATCCGGAAAAGCCTGCAGAACACCGTGGTCTGTGACTGCAATTGCAGGATGCCCCCAATAGGCGGCACGTTTTACAATTGCGGCAGGATCAGTAAGTGCATCAAGAGCTGAAAATCGTGTGTGAACATGGAGTTCAACACGTTTTTCTTCTGCATTATCGGGTCTTATATATTTCTTTCCGACGACAATATCCTTCGGCTCAAGGACAATATCCTCTTCATATCTGCTGTATGTGATAAAGCCGTTTACAATCAGGTGGTCCCCGACATTAACCTTATTGATTATCGACTGATCGTCATCGGAACGCAAAAATTTCACAACTCTGATTGAGCCGGTCATGTCGGTAATGTCAAAACAGAGCATTGCTCCGTCGCGTTTTTTCAGCTTACGGCTCGTCACCTCGAACACATCGCCTTCAACAGCTATGCGTCCGGAGTCCTGATTGAGTTCACCCATGGCCGTAGGTGTTTTTTTTATGGTGTGACCCATGAGCACCTTTCCGCTTGTATTCGCGGCGGATGCGGTACCCGATGTTGAAGCGGCGGTATCTGCTTTCTTTATCTCGGGACTGTCTGCAATTATCTTAACCTTAAGTCCGTAATCGGATTGAATGCAATTACGAAGATTTTCAAGTTCAGCTGGAGCTGGAGAATGCACGAAGTGTGCATTTATGCACATTGTACGTGCCTGTAAACTTATCTCGACATCCGTTACATATGCTTTATCAAGGCCGCCGCAGTTTGAAGCAAGTGTAGCCGTGCCGGGGAATATTTCAAGAAATGGTGTATGTTCGCTCAATTCAGACATCCTTTTCGATAAGTTCAATAAGTGCATCGCACAGATGTTCATAGGGATATGTCCCCAAAATTTCTCCGTGCTTAAACAGCAAGCCGCAATCCTTGCCGCCTGCTATTCCGTAATCGGCTTCCTTCGCTTCGCCCGGGCCGTTAACAACGCAGCCCATAACGGCAACTGTAATATCTCTGTCTATACCGGATATACGCTTTTCAACTTCGTTTGCAAGCGAAATCAGGTCAATGTTTGTCCTGCCGCACGTCGGGCAAGAGACCATGCGTATTCCTCGACGCAGGCCGAGGGATTTGAGTATAGCAACAGCAGCCTTTACCTCTTCAACCGGATCTGCGGTAAGCGATACGCGAACCGTATCTCCGATTCCCTCACTCAGGAGCGTTCCTATGCCGACAGCTGATTGAATTGTTCCGTTCCATGCCGTGCCTGTTTCAGTTACTCCGACGTGCAGAGGATACGGCAGCTGACTTGACGCAAGCCGATATGCTGCTATTGTCAGCGGAACGGATGAGGACTTCATCGACACGCAGATATCGTCGAAATCATATTTATTCAGAAGCTGAATATGCCCTTTTGCGCTCTCAAGCATTGCTTCAGGGCATGGATGTCCGTATTTTTCAAGCAGCGGCTTCTCAAGGCTTCCTCCGTTTACTCCGATACGAATCGGTATGCCGCGCTTGCGGCAGGCATCTGCAACCTTATGGACATTCTCCTCACCGCCAATATTGCCGGGATTTATACGAATTTTATCAATCCCTCGCTCTGCTGCGGCAATTGCAAGTCGATAGTCAAAATGAATATCCGCCACGAGAGGCATATCAGTCTGCTTTTTTATTTCCGGTATCGCCTCAGCCGCGGCAACATCAGGTATGGCAAGTCTAACAATTTCGCAGCCAGCAGCACGCAGACGCTTTATTTGGTTAACCGTTGCTTCAACATCATGCGTTTTTGTGTTGCACATAGACTGAATTGATACCGGCGCACCTGCGCCTATTTCCATTCCGCCTACAGATATTTTATTTGTAATTTTTCTTTCAAACATCAGCTCACCCCGTTATGAGTTTTGCTATATCATTGTACATTATAAATCCCATCAGTATCAGCAGCAGAATCATACCCCCGGCATGTATATACGCTTCATATTTTGGATCAGGCTTTCTTCTTGTTACCAATTCAAAAATAAGCGAAACTATCATGAAAAAGACTCTGCCGCCGTCGAGTGCCGGAATTGGCAGCATGTTCATAATCGCAAGGTTTATTGCAATAAAAGCAGAAAGGTACAGCATGCTGTACATAGCATCGGCTGTATTATCAGCGGATGATCCGACCTTATTCATCATATCCACTATGCCTACCGGACCGGACATTTCATCAAGGCCTACAGCTCCGTGAATAAGATCACCGAGGCCAAGCCAGACCAGTCTTGAAAATTCCTTTGTGGTATTCCAAGTATATTCTATCTTAGTTCCGAATGTGGCCTCTTTTATGCTCCATGTAAAGCCGTATTTAAGCCCCTGCTCACTTTCGATAGTCGGGACAAGCTCCAGATCATTAAATTCAATTTTCTGTCCGTCACGTAGCACAACGATGTCATAAACCCCATTGCCTCGGTTTAGGAACATTGAAACATCGCTTATGAGATAAATTCTGTGCCCGTCGATACTGTAAAATTCATCCTCGACCTGAAACAGATCCTCGCTGTTGTACCGGCAATCATCCGCAAACTCAGCTATCACCGGTGTTATGAACGCTTTGGCATTGCCATACATAATAACTATTAAGACCACACCGAGCAGCAGGTTCATGAATGACCCTGCGCAGAGAATTAAAAAGCGTTTCCAGAACACCTGATTGGGGAAGGCGTGAGGGTCTTCAGACTCTTCATCCTCACCCATAGCGCAATATCCGCCTATTGGCAATATTCGCAGAGAATAAAGTGTTTCGCCTTTTTGTTTTTTCAGCAATGCCGGTCCCATACCTATAGAAAACTCATCAACGCGAACTCTGCACAGCTTTGCAGTTGCGAAATGTCCGAATTCATGAATGGCAATGAGAATGCCGAACATTATTATTGCTATGATAACGTACATTAAGAAAAATGCTCCCTGACAAACACTCTGGCCTGCTCATCGGCGGAAAGTATAGCATCAAGATCCGGATTGTCAACTGTTTTTATACTCTCAACCGCCTGCAGTGCGCAGTCATATATCTGATTGTAGCCCAAACGATGGTTCAAAAACAACGCAACAGCGACCTCATTGGCGGCGCTCATTATACACGGGGCCGTACCGCCGCGCCGTGCGCAGTCCATGGCAAGCTTGAGACATGGAGTTTTTTCATAGTCCGGAGCTTCAAATGTCATATCCTTCATAGAGTAAAAATCGAGATGCTCAAACGGAGATGCTTTGCGTTCGGGATATGTCATAGCGAGCTGAATCGGAAGTCCCATATCCGGAACTCCAAGCTGAGCAATAACCGTTCCGTCAACGAGCTCAACCATAGAGTGAACTATACTCTGAGGATGAACAACAACCTGAATATCATCGGGTGTAACGCCGAAAAGGTGCATGGCTTCAATAAATTCGAGACCTTTGTTCATCATTGTTGCAGAATCAACGGAAATCTTTGCGCCCATGCTCCAATTTGGATGTTTAACAGCCTGCTCGGGAGTCACATTCTCAAGTTCAGCCTGACTCTTTCCTCTGAACGGGCCACCGCTTCCCGTGAGTAAAATTTTCTTAAGCTCTCCGGGTTTTCTGCCCATCAGGCATTGGAAAATGGCAGAATGCTCCGAGTCAACAGGGACAATTTCAGCACCTGCTTTTTGTGCAGCCGGCATAACAATCTCACCGGCGCAAACAAGCGTTTCTTTATTTGCAAGAGCAATGCGTTTTTTCTCTTTAATTGCCGCAAGGGTAGGTTTGAGTCCCACGGAGCCGGAAACTGCAGTCACAACGCAATCAGCTTCCTGAATCGTAGCGGCTTCGATAAGGCCCTGCATACCGCTGCCGATGCGTATATCCGTATCGGATAGGCGCGTCTTTAAATCTTTTGCCGCATTTTCATCATATATTGCTATAAACTTGGGTTTAAGTTCCCTCGCCTGCTGTTCGACAATGTCTATTTTCTTATTTGCGCTCAATGCGACCACCGGAACGCCAAGATGTTTTGCAGCCGATATGCTTTGGCGGCCGATAGAGCCTGTTGAGCCGAGAATTGAAACAGCTTTAATCATGGTTTTACACCTCCGAAACGACGGTCACGGTGATTATATGCCTCAATTGCCTTGTCAAGTTCCTGCGGCGTAAAATCAGGCCACAATGTGTCAGTATAATAAAACTCCGAATATGCGCACTGCCACAGCAGGAAATTTGAAATACGATACTCGCCGCCCGGGCGAATCAGAAGATCCGGATCCGGAATTCCGGCCGAATACATGTAATTTGAAAACATATCTTCGGTGAGTTCCTGCGTCACTTTACCTTCGGCATAATCTTTCGCATATGCCTGCGCAGCACGCACTATCTCTGCTCTTCCGCCGTAGTTTATGCATATATTGGCCTGAAAGCCCTCTATAGTTTTTGATATTTCATCGGTTTCGGCAATAAGCTCCCTAAGTTGCAGAGAAAGACGCGAGGTGTCGCCAAATACCTTCATCCGGATATTCTTCTGGCGCATATCATGTATCGCCTCATGAAGATATTTGTCAAGAAGCTTCATTATTCCGCTAACTTCTTCCTCAGGGCGCTTCCAATTCTCTGTGGAGAATGCGTAAACAGTGAGGTATTCAATACCTATTTCCTTGCAGTATGTAGCAATATTACGGAATGTTTCCGATCCGGCAAGATGTCCTGCATTGCGCGGCATCAGCCGTTTTTTAGCCCAGCGTCCGTTGCCGTCAAGTATGATGGCAATATGGCGAGGGAGGCACTTTGCCTGCTCCCCCGCCGTATTGATAGATTTAATCTCGTCCATAATCAGATCTCGAAAAGTTCCTTTTCCTTTGCATCAGCTATTGACTCAACTTCTTTGATGTAATCGTCTGTCAGCTTCTGAATATCTTTTTCGATATCTTTATAATCGTCTTCGGTTATCTCCGAAGCCTTCTGCTGCTTTTTGAATTTATCCATTGCGTCGCGGCGGATATTTCTGACAGCTACTTTTGACTCTTCACCGTATTTTTTCACCTGCTTTGCAAGGTCCTTACGCCGCTCCTCTGTGAGCTGAGGGAACACAAGGCGAATAACACGTCCGTCGTTCTGCGGATTAATGCCGAGGTCAGATGCGAGAATTGCCTTTTCAATTCCTTTGAGAACCGAACCGTCCCAAGGCTGAATCATGAGGGATCTCGGATCCGGCACGGAAATTGAAGCGACCTGCTGGATTGGCGTGGGCACGCCGTAATAATCAACCGTAATCTGATCGAGGACTGCCGCGTTTGCTCTGCCAGCACGAACGGATGCAAGCTGCGTCTTAAGTACCTCTGCGGTCTTTTTCATTTTACTTTCAATCTCGGGATATTTAGACATGTTTTTTACCTCCTAAATATTTTTTCGATTTATACTTAGCTGTTAATTATAATCATTATTTACTGACAGTTGTTCCGAGCTTTTCACCCTGAAGCACACGAATTATATTCTCCGGTTCGGCGAGAGCAAAAACAATGACGGGTATATCATTATCCATTGCAAGACTTGTTGCAGTGCTGTCCATAACAGCAAGATGCTGTGCGAGAACATCGTCGTAGCTGATACTGTCGTATTTAAAGGCATCGGGATTGCTCTTTGGGTCTGCCGAATATACACCGTCAATATTTTTTGCAAGCAATATTGCATCCGCACCTATCTCTGCTGCTCTGAGTACAGCGGCAGTGTCGGTTGAGAAAAACGGACTTCCCGTACCGCAGCCGAACATAACGACCTTACCTGATTTCAGATATTCAATCGCCTTATCCGTACTGTATCTTTCGCCGACTCCCTGAATATCCACAGCCGTCAGCACTTTTGCCGTACCGCCGCACTGACGCAGAACATCTGCAAAAGCAAGGCAGTTCATTGCGGTTGCGAGCATTCCCATTCTATCGGCCGAAACCCGTTCCACATGACCTGCGCCGTCCTTTACACCACGCCAGAAGTTGCCGCCGCCGACAACTATGCCGACTTCAACACCCATTTGAGTGCATCTGTTTACGGTGCGGCACACTTCAGACATAAAATTGAAATCGAAGCCGTTTTTCTTTTCACCCGCAAGGGCCTCACCGCTTATTTTAATAAGTATACGCTTGTAGACAGGATCGGACATATTTTTCTCCTTTTCTGATTTTCAATCAAATATCAAGTATTCCCAATATTATTATACCGCCGACCACCAGCAGCACGGAGGCATAATGTTTGAGAGAAAGCTTTTCCTTAAGGAATATTCTGCTCCATACAACGGATGCCACACAATAGGCCGATATCATCGGTGCGGCAAGAGCCGCGTGCTCCGTGTCCGCCAGAGCATATATATACGCAAACTGACCGACAGTTTCAAATATTGCGCCTGTATATTTCGGCACTTCCCTTTTCGGCAGGAGTTTTTGCTTTTTCACGACAAGGACATATACTGCACAGACAATTCCGACGAAGAGAAAAGTAAGCTCATATGCCACATTCGCTGAGTCTTCATTAAGTGTTTCAAGGACGCGGCTGTCGGCAAATGTTCCCAATGCATCGAGCAGGCAATATATAATCGGAAGGGTAATCGCAAGCCAGCTTTTGGTATAGTGATGATTACTCTCATCCTGGCGGGCACAACGCAGCTCTTCGTCCTCGTTTGCCTCAGTAAACCCAAGCGCAATAACACCAAGGCACACCAGAGCGACTGCAACAAGCGCAAGCGGCGGAAGGTCGTCAATCCCCTGTGTTGCGAATATCAAGATTGCAACAATGGCTCCGGATGAATTGCATATTGGGGACGATATGGAAAGCTCAATATATCTCAGTCCCACATATCCGACAGTCATTGACACGATATAGAGCATCGAAACCGGAAGATATTTAAGTATAATCTCTCCGTTTATCGTCACGCCGCCGATAAATATTTCATAGGCCGCGTGAACACCCATTACCACACCAACAGCCATAACCATCTTAAGATGACTGTATTTATCATCGGCATCCTGACAGCCTATTTTAGAAAAAAGATCCGAACCGCTCCAACACAAAAGTGCAATAAGCGCAAACCAAAACCACATTTCGACTAATCCCTTGAGAAACAAAACTTTTCGTGAGATTTCCTCGCGATAAAATCAATGTATTTTATCACACTTGCCCCCGTTTGACAATAGCTGACTATGTACACTGCGTTAACAAATGTGCAAGTCAAGACGCCATGCCCACAGTGTAAAGAAAAATAAAAAATTTTTATATATTCTTAACACTATTTGTTGACAAATTGTAACCTGCGGTGTAAATTAAGCATGTGGAAATAAGCTGATTTCAGCTTTGCGAAAAATGTACTTTCAAAGAAGGAGAAACAACATGAAAAAGTCAACAAAACTTATCAGTCTGTTGCTTGCAGTGATGATGATTGCTGCTCTTCTGCCTACGGCGGCACTGGCTGATGACAATGTGCAGGAGGCATCGCTGACTGACACAATGGGCAACATTGTAGACTTCGTAAACGGCATTAAAATTCCGAGCTACGTAGTTTACTGCTCGCTGATGAGCAAGCTTCCGGCAAGCAATGCTCAGATTACACTTACAAACAATGTGACCAATGAGGCACACACCTACACCGCAAACGTTCTCGGTCTTGCTCTTATACCCAAGGGCCTTATCGGAGTTTACACTGTAGCTGCTACCTGCGACGGCGCTCTTACCGGTCTGAAGTACAGCTCTCTGCCCGGTCTGACCATGTCGCTGAGCGCAAAGATTGACTTTGACAAGATTATCCTCTACCCCATTCTGAACATTGGTCTTGACTATACCGATCACTTTGCTTACATGGTCGGCTATCCCAACGGCACAGTTAAGCCCGATGGCAACATCACCCGCGCTGAAGTTGCAACTATCATCTATCGTCTTATGACTTCCGAATCCCGTGACCAGTATCGCAGCACCTCATGCTCGCTGAAAGATGTCAAGGCAGGCGCATGGTACAACGAGGCAGTCTGCTCTCTCGTCAACGCCGGTATCATTGAAGGCTATTCCGATGGAACATTCAAGCCCAATGCATATGTAACACGTGCTGAGTTCTCTGCAATGATCGCACGTATGTTCTCTGTCTCCTATGTCGGAAGCACAATGTTTGAGGACATCAACGGTCACTGGGCCGAGAATTACATCAACATTCTTGCAAAGCTCGGCATCCTCAAGGGTGACAACGGCAATGCAAATCCGGATGATAATCTCACCCGCGCTCAGGCAGCCGCAATGTGCAACCGTCTGACCGGACGCAACTCCACCAGCACCAGCATGAGCAGCTGCACCGGTACTGTTAAGGAATGGCCGGACAACTCCGAATCCGCATGGTACTACGCTGACATCCTCGAGGCTACCAACTCTCATAACTACACCTGGACCGTCAACTACAGAAACATGCTCAGCGGCGAGACAGCACTCACCGAGCAGTGGACAAACATCCGCACAGACGCTCCCAATTGGAAATAAGCTAAAACTCAAATATTGATGAAAATCCCGTCCGAATTGAACCGCATCCCGTCAAGAGGACAGTGAAATAATATAAAAAGAGTACACAGCGC